>DASUAK010000125.1:0-6962 GCA_035763845.1 bacterium
GCCCGCGCGTCGCCGACGGCGTCCGGCGCGTCAGGGACGGCCAGATCGAGATCAAGCCCGGCTACGATGGCACATACGGCGAGATCCACATCTTCGGAGGGACCGGGGAGGGGGACCACGCCGGCCCCGCAGCGGTCACCCGCCAGGGAGAGCCTGCCCAGACGTCGCTCTTCTGATCCCATGGCCACGGTCTTCCTCAAGCCCGGGCGCGAGGCGCGGGCGGCGGCCGGACATCTGTGGGTCTACGGCGGGGAGATCGCCCGCGTGGACGGCGCGGTGCAGGACGGCGGGCTCGTGGACGTGCGCGCCGATCGGGGGAAGTGGATCGGCCGAGGCTTCTTCAACCGGCGGTCCAGCCTCACCGTCCGCCTGCTTACCCATCGCCCTGAACCTGTCGACGAGGCATTCTTCCGCCGCCGGCTGGAGGACGCCTGGGCCTACCGGCGCCGCATGCTCGTCGGCACCGATGCCTGCCGCGTCGTCTACGGCGAGGGCGACCTGCTGCCGGGGCTGATCGTGGACCGCTACGGGGGCGTCCTGGTCATCCAGACGCTGGCCCTGGGGATGGACGTCCGCAAGGAGATGCTGGTCGGGCTCCTCGCCGAACTGCTGCGTCCGGAGGCGGTGTACGAGCGCAACGATCCGGCGGTGCGCACGCTGGAAGGGCTGCCCCGCCGCTCGGGCTGGCTGACCGGGGAGCATGACCCCGAGGTGGAGATCCGGGACGGGCCGGCACGCTTCCTGGTGGACGTGGCCGCCGGGCAGAAGACGGGCTTCTTCCTCGACCAGCGCGAGAACCGTCTGGCGGCCGCCTCCCTCGTCAAGGACCTCGACGTGCTGGACGCCTTCTGCTACACGGGGGGCTTCAGCGTCCTGGCGGCGCTGGGCGGCGCGAAGACGGTCGTCGCCATCGACAGCTCGAAGGAGGCGCTCGCCCTGGCCGCCCGCAACGCCGAGCTGAACGGGGTGGCCGCGCGCTGCCGCTTCGTCGAGGCCAACGTCTTCGAGGAGCTGCGCCGCCTCGTCGACGGCGGGGGGCGCTTCGACGCGGTGATCCTCGACCCGCCGCCGTTCGCCCGCGGCCGGGAGAGCCTGGACCGGGCCCTGGCCGGCTACAAGGAGATCAACCTGCGGGCGCTCAAGCTGCTGCGTCCCGGCGGATGGTTGATCAGCTGCTCCTGCTCTTCCCAGGTCGGGGACACGCTGCTCCAGCAGGTCGTGGCGGAGGCGGCGGTCGACGCGAAGCGCGAGGTGCGGTTGGTTGAGACCCGCGGTCACGCCCGCGACCATCCGGTGCACCCGGCCATGCCGGAGACGCGCTACCTCACCTGTCTCATCCTCGAAGTCCGGTAGGACGCCGGCCGGGCTCCAGCTCATCTCGAACGCTCCGGAGGGTAAATCCGAACACGTGTGGTATATAAGTAGTTGAGAAACGTGCCGCACCCACGTCAGAGCGTGAACGAGGTCGAAACGACACCGAGAGGGGAGCCGCCAGGCGCCCCTCGTTTCGTTTCCCTGCTGACCCGCGCCCCGGCGGGATCCTCCCTCGAAGGGAGCAACACCGAGTGGTACCCCGACAGATACAGATCACCGATAATCTGGACCTCCTCCTCGAGGTCCTGCCGCCCCACCTGCGCGAGGCCCTTGAACAGCGCGGGGATCTGGAGAACCTCCTCGAGGTAGTCCTCGACCTCGGCCGCCTGCCCGAGTCGCGCTTCCCCGCGGGCGTGGTGCACCTCAGTGAGGACTACGTGACCGCGGAGCAGATCCGCTACGTGACCAGCCGCGTTGGCGCCTTCGGCAAGGACAATCGCGCGGGGATCGAGCGGACGCTGCACCGCATCTCGGCCATCCGCAACCGGCAGGGGGAGATCATCGGCCTGACCTGCCGCGTCGGCCGCGCCGTCTTCGGTACCGTGGACATCGTCCGCGATGTGATCGAGGGCGGCAAGAGCATCCTGCTCCTCGGCCGGCCGGGCGTCGGCAAGACCACGCTGCTGCGCGAGGCCGCCCGGGTGGTGGCCGACGAGTTCAGCAAGCGCGTCGTGGTCGTGGACACCAGCAACGAGATCGCCGGCGACGGCGACATCCCGCATCCCGGCATCGGCGGCGCCCGGCGCATGCAGGTGCCGCACCCCGAGCTGCAGCACGCGGTGATGATCGAGGCCGTGGAGAACCACATGCCCGAGGTCATCGTCATCGACGAGATCGGGACGGAGGCGGAGGCCCTCGCCGCCCGCACCATCGCCGAGCGCGGCGTCCAGCTCATCGCCACCGCGCACGGCAACACGCTCGACAACCTCTTGCAGAACCCGACGCTCTCCGACCTGGTCGGGGGCATCCAGGCCGTGACGCTCTCCGACGAAGAAGCGCGCCGCCGCGGCACGCAGAAAACGGTCCTGGAGCGCAAGGCGCCGCCGACCTTCGACATCGTGATCGAGATCGTGCAGAAGCACCGCCTGGCCGTGCACCACGACGTGGCCACGGTGGTGGACCGCTTCCTCCGCGGGGTCGTCCCGCGCCCCGAGGTGCGGGTGCGCACCGAAGAGGGCGAGGTGGAGATCGAGGCACCCCAGGTCAAGACCCCGACCTGGGCCCCGCAGGGCCGCCTGGCCGCCCCGCAGGCCGCGGAGGGGGACCACACCCGGCCCGGGCGCCGGCCGCTGCGCATCTACCCGTACGCCGTGAGCAAGAACCGCCTGGAACGGGCCATCCGCGAGCTGCGGGTCCCGGCGCACGTCTCCGAGACTCTGCAGGACGCCGACCTCGTGCTTACCCTGAAGTCCCAGGAGCGCCGCCAGCCCAAGAAGCTGCGGGAGGCCGTGGACGGCGGGAAGGGGATGCACATCCTGAAGAGCAACACGGTCAGCCAGATCCAGGCCTTCCTGCGCAGCGTCTTCGAGATCGAGGGCGAGGACGGCGAGGACGACGACCAGGAGGTGGCGCTTCGCGAGGTCGAAGAGGCCATCTCCGAGGTCCTCAACTCCACTCAGCCGGTCGAGCTCTCGCCGCAGAACTCCTACGTCCGCCGCCTCCAGCACCAGCTCGTGCAGCGGTACGGGCTGGCCTCGGAGAGCCGGGGGGAGGAACCCTTCCGCCGGGTCGTAATCTTTCCTCGATGACCGGTAGGTCCGGGGGCCTGTTCATCACCATCGAGGGTCCCGAGGGCGCAGGGAAGACCACCCAGGCGCGGCTGCTGCACGACCACCTCCGCCGCTCGTACGACGTCCTGTACACGCGGGAGCCGGGCGGCACCCCCATCGGCGAGGTGGTCCGGCGGCTCGTGCTCGACGAGCGGCACCGCGAAATGTCGCCGCAGGCCGAGATGCTGCTGTACGCGGCCTCGCGGGCCCAGCACGTCGCTGAGGTCATCGAGCCGGCCCTGCGCGCCGGCCGCCTGGTCCTCTCCGAGCGCTACGTCGACACCTCATTCGCCTACCAGGGCCACGCCCGGGGCCTCGGCATCGGGGTGGTGCGCGCGGTCAACGCCGTGGCGACGCGCGGGATCATGCCCGACCTCACCATCCTCCTCGACATCGAGCCCGCCGTGGGGCTGGAGCGCGCCCGCAGGACGCCGGGTAAGGAAGGGCACGGCGGGCGGGGCGACCGGATGGAGCAGGAGGGGGTCGCCTTCTTCGAGCGGGCCAGGGCAGGATTCCTCGCAATCGCATCAGAAGAACGCGACCGGGTGCGGGTCGTCGACGGCAACCGGCCGGCCGAGCAGGTGCACCGGGAGGTCGCCGCGCTGGTCGACGCGTTCCTCAGCGCGAGGGGGTGGCGGGCATCAAGCTCGTCTTAGCCATCGTCCAGGAGAAGGACGCCGGCCGGCTGATCGACGCCCTGACCGAGGAGGGCGTCAACGCGACCATGCTGGCCAGCACCGGCGGCTTCCTGCGCGAGGGCAACTCCACCATCCTCATCGGCGTCGAGGACATGCAGGTCGAGGCGGTGCTGCGCACCATCCAGCGCTCCTGCCACCGGCGCGAGCAGTTCGTCAGCCCGATGCCGCCGGCGGTCGAGCCCGTGGACTCCTATGTCACCTATCCGGTGAAGGTCGAGGTCGGCGGGGCGATCGTCTTCGTCGTGAACGTCGACCGGATGGAACGCTTCTAGGCGCATGCCCTTCCGCGATCTCGTCAACCAGAGCCACGCCGTGATGCTGCTGCGCGCGGCCCAGCACCGCGGCCACGTCTCGCACGCCTACCTCTTCGCGGGACCCTCCGGCGTCGGCCGCTACGACGCGGCGGTGGCTTTTGCGCAGCTGCTGAACTGCGAGCGTTCGCACGCGCAGTCCGGCGACGCCTGCGGGGAGTGCCGTCCCTGCCGGCTGATCGCCTCGGGCCAGTATCCTGATGTGCGGACGGTTGACGTGACGCGCGGTCTGCTCCTCGATCCGCAGGACACCACGCGTACCGTCATCGGCATCGACCAAGTGCGCGCGCTCCGGCACGACGTCTCCTTCCCGCCGCTGGAAGGGCGCGCCAAGGTCTACATCTTCGCCGGCGCGGACCGCATGCAGCCGGAGGCCGCGAACAGCCTGCTCAAGATCCTGGAGGAGCCGCCCCCGCAGGTGGTCATCATCCTGATCGCGGAGTCCACCGTCCCGATGCTCCCGACGGTGGTCTCGCGCTGCCAGCTCGTGCGATTCACGCTCATCCCTCCGGGCGAGATCGAGCAGGCACTGATCGCCCGCCATGCGCTCGACCCGGGGCGGGCCCGCTTCATCGCCGCCCTCGCCGGGGGGCAGCTCGGCAAGGCCATCAGCTGGGCGACCTCACCCGAGGCCCTGGAGTGGCGCGAGCAGGCCCTCGACCTGCTGGAGCGGATGGAGACGGCCGATCCCCTCGAGCGTATCGACGCCGCGGAGGCTGCGGCCAAGGATAAGGACCGAGTGGGCGACCTGCTGGACGTGGCGCTGTTCTGGTACCGCGACACGCTGGTCTGGCAGGAGCTGCGCGACGACGCCCACCTCATCAACCTCGACCGCAGGGACCGGATCGCGGCCCTGGCCGCCGCGGTGCCGGGTCCGGTGCTCTCGGAGCGGATCCGCGCCCTGGAAGAGGCCAAGGAGGATCTCCGCCGCAACGTGCACCCGCGCCTGCTGCTGGAGCACCTCTTCCTCCGGCTGACCCCGCCCGCCCCCGTTACCGCGAGCGACGCGGCGCCGTCGCGCTGACGCGCAGCGCCTTCAGCAGATCCAGATTCCGGCGGTCCGGGACGGCTTCTTCGAAGTGCGGCGTCTCGATGAACGCCCCCAGCTTCGCCAGCTTCGGATGATTGACCAGCGCGCGGAAGCCCTCCACGCCGATGCGGCCCTGCCCGATGTTCTCGTGGCGGTCCACCTTCGACCCCAGGACGGTCTTGGAGTCGTTGAGGTGCAGCGCACGCAGGTGGCGCAGCCCCACCGTCTTGTCGAAGGCGCGGACGGTGGCGTCCACTCCCTCCTTCGTCCGGATGTCCCAGCCCGCGGCGAAGAGGTGGCAGGAGTCGAGGCACACCCCGAGGCGCGGATGGCGCTCCATCCGGTCGATGATCTCGGCGAGCTCCTCGAAGGTTCCGCCGATCTGCCCGCCGGCGCCGACGCTGTGCTCCATGAGGATCATCGCGCGGTCCGTCGCCTCCAGCGCGACCGCCAGCGCCGCGGTGACCCGGGCCAGGGCCCGCGGCCACGACTGCGCCCCGCGGCTGCCCAGGTGCGTGATCGCGCCCAGCCCACGGAGGCGGTCCATCGCCCTCAGGGCGTAGACCAGCGCGCCGGTGGACTTGCGGAACAGCTCCATGTCCTGCGCGCCGAGGTTGATGAGGTAGGCGGTGTGCGCGACCAGCGGGTCGAGCTTCGCCGCCCGGCGCTTCTCGATGAAGCGGTCGAGGTCATCCTGCGTGTAGACGATCTCGCGCCACTGCCGGGGGCTGCCGACGAAGATCTGCAGGCACTCGCAGCCGATGGTTTGGGCACGGTCGATGGCCAGATGGATGGCCGCTCGGATGCTGACGTGGGCGCCGAACTTCACGATAGGGTGGATTCGCCTTCCCGCAGAAGAATCCCCAAACCCTCCATCCCGTGTCCAGGAGACCCGAATGACATCCCGATGGGGCTTCACGACCAAGGCCGTCCACGGCGGCAAGATGGCCGACACGCACAAGTCGGTCGCCCCGCCGATCTACCAGACCGCGACCTTCTACTATGACACCGCGGAGGAAGGGGCGCGGCTCGGCCGGGAGATCCCGCCCGGCTACGTCTACACCCGCTGGGCGAATCCGACCACGCGTGCCTTCGAGGAGAAGGTGGCCCTGCTGGAGGGCGCCGAGGACGCGCTGGCCACCGCCTCGGGGATGGCGGCCGTCTCCACCGCAGTGATGACCGCGCTGCGGCCGGGCGATCACGCCGTCGCGCCGGCGGCGATCTACCAGGCGACGTACCTGCTGTTCGCGGAGATCCTCCCCGGTTACGGCATCGAGACGACGGTGATCCCCGACGGGGCGGTCGCCTCGTACGAGCGGGCGCTGCGGCCCACCACCAGGCTCCTCTACATCGAGACGCCGAACAACCCGCTGCTCGGGATCACGGACATCGCCGCCGTGGCGGCCCTGGCCCGCGGGCGCGGGGCGATGACCATCGCCGACAACACCTTCGCCACGCCCTACAACCAGACGCCGATCGCCCTCGGCGTGGACGTCGTCGTGCACAGCGCCACCAAGTACCTCGGCGGGCATCACGACCTCACGGCCGGCGTGCTGGCCGGGAGCGCGGAGTTCATCACGCGGTCCAAGCGGTGGCTGCGCACCTTCGGGGCGACGATCGACCCGTTTGCGGCCTGGCTGGGGATGCGTGGAATGATCACCCTGGGTCTTCGTGTGGAACGGCAGAATGCATCTGCGGGCCGCCTCGCCGAATTCCTTGCCGCGCATCAGAAGGTCGAGCGAGTGTACTATCCAGGGTTGACATCCCATCCAGGGCACGC
>DASUAK010000126.1:0-4935 GCA_035763845.1 bacterium
GACCTCGGCGACCATCTGCGCGGCCCAGGCGATCGACTGGTCGAGGATCTCCACCGCGCGGTCGATCTGCTCGCGGGTGATGGTCAGCGGCGGGGCGATGCGGAAGCACTCGGGTTTGTTCAGGCTGTAGAAAACGATCAAACCGCGATCCAGGGCGTCCGCGGTGATCAAGAGGACCACATCTGGATCGATGAACTCCATCCCGATCAACAGGCCCTTGCCGCGCACGTCCTTGACGACGGTGGGATGGCGCCGCTGCAGGGTGCGCAGACGCTCCACCATGTAGGGCCCCAGCGCTGCGGCGCGCTCGGGCAGATGCTCGTCGAGCAGGACGCGGATGGTCGCCACGCCCGCGGCGCAGGCCAATCCGTTGCCGCCGAAGGTGGACGAGTGCAGGTATGGGTTCTGTTCCAGTTTCTTCCAGATCTGCGGCCGGCCGGTGATCGCCCCGATCGGGATGATCCCCCCGCCGAGGGCCTTGGCCATCGTGATGAGGTCGGGGGTGACGCCCCAGTGCTCGCAGGCGAACATCTTCCCCGTACGCCCCAGGCCGGTCTGCACCTCGTCCAGGATGAGCAGCGCGCCCATGCGGTCGCAGAGGGCGCGCACGCCCGGGAGATAGTCGTCGGGCGGGATGATCACGCCGCCCTCACCCTGGATCGGCTCGAGGATGACCGCGGCGGTCTCCCGGTCGACGGCGCGCTCCATGGCGGCGAGATCCCCGAACGGCACGTGGGTGAACCCGGGGACGAGCGGCTCGAACGGCGTCTTGTACTTCTCGCGCCCGGAGGCGGAGAGCGCGCCGAAGGTCTTGCCGTGGAAGGCGTTCACCGCGGCGACGAAGTTCTTCCGCCCGGTCGCCAGGCGGGCCAGCTTGAGCGCGCCCTCGTTGGCTTCGGTGCCGCTGTTCGCGAAGAAGGTGAACTGCAGGTCGCCCGGCGTGATCTGCGCGAGCAGCTCGGCCAGGTCGGCCTCCGGCTGCCGCGGCATCGCCCGCACCGACATCGGCATGCGGTCCAGCTGGTCCTTGACCGCCTGCACCACCTTGGGATGGCGGTGGCCGATCGTGAAGACCGCGGGGCCGCCGGAGAAGTCGAGGTACTCCTTGCCGTGGATGTCGCGGATGACGGCGCCCTGCGCTTCCCATTCGGCCGTGACCACGTTCGCAAAGCGATACAGGCGGACGAGGCCGGGATTGATGTAGCGCTCGTACTTCTGGAGGATCTCCTGGGCCAGACGATCCGGATCAGCCGGTCGCGACATCGCTGCGCTCACCCTTTGCCTCGAGATGCTCCTTCGCCCGCCGCACGACCTCGCGTGTCTCCTTGTACTTGATGCGGTCGAGCGCCTCGTCCAGCCCGACCCACTCGCAGGCCACGAAGCCTTCCTCCGACTGCGGCGCGGTCTCCTCCCCGCCCAGGAACTCGAGCAGGTAGTAGCGGACCGTCTTGTCGTAGTACGTGTCTTCCGACCGCCAGAAGAAGTGGTAGCGCTCCTCGCCGAGGTCCGCGACGACGCGCACCCGGGAGATGCCGGTCTCTTCACGCACCTCGCGCAGGGCCACCTCTTCGGGCGTCTCGCCCTGCTCGATGGTCCCTTTGGGCAGCATCCACTTGCCGCTCTCGTGCTTGAGGAGGAGGATCGCCGGGACGCCGCTGTCGCGCCGGAAGACGACGCCGCCGGCGCTGCGCGCGCGCTTGACCGGTTTTCGACGCCCCTTCATGCGCCTAGGGCTTCCCGGACCAGGCGGTTGACCAATCCTCCGTCGGCGCGTCCCTTCACCTTCGGCATGACCGCGCCCATCACGCGGCCCATGTCCTGCGGGCCGTGGGCTCCCAGGCCGGCCACGGCGTCCTGCACGAGCGCGCGCAGGTCGGCTTCGCTCAACTGGGACGGCATATACTCGGTGAGGACGGCGAGCTCGAGGCCCTCCTTGCGGGCGAGGTCCTCCCGGGCCGCCCGCGTGTAGGCGTCGATCGCCTCGCGGCGGCGCTTCATCTCCCGGCCGAGGATGCCCTCGACCTCGGCGTCCGTGAGGGGACGGCCGAGCTCGATCTCGGCGTTGTGGATCGCCGCCCGCGCGAGCCGGATGGTGGACACGCGGAGGCTGTCCCCGGAGCGCATGGCACGATGGAGGTCTTCCTGGAGCCGGTCGGCGAGAGCCATGGGGACGCTGGCCGGCAAAGCACGAAGGGGGACCGCAGTCCCCCCCGTCCTCAGGCCGGTCGGGCCAGCGCTACGCTCCCCGCCGGCGTCGCCGGGCCGCCTTGCGGCGGCGCTTCGCGCTCGGAGATTCGTAGTGCTCGTGACGCTTCGCGTCTGTGAGAATGCCTGAACGCTTCACCTGCCGCTTGAACCGCCGCAGGGCGCTGTCCAGGCTCTCATCCTTTCCCACCCGAACCTCGGTCATCTGTCCCCACCCCCTCCTGTGGCACCCGCCCACCGTGACCACGGAGTGTCGGATGCGGGTTGGGTACCGAACTAGGCCATTATAACAGGGATGCCTCCGGCTAGGGAACCGCCGCCTTGGCGCGGCCCGCGGGCCGCGCCGCACGCGGGATCACGAATCTGTCCGCGGTCCGCGTCTCCGAAAAACGCGCCACTCTGCTATCCGGGCGGCCAGCCCATCGGCCGGCCGCCAAGGAGGTGGAAGTGCAGATGGGAAACGGCCTGGCCGCCGTCCGGACCGGTGTTCGTCAGCAGCCTGAAACCGCGCTCGGCGATCCCCTCCTGCCGCGCGATCTGCACCGCGGCCGCGGCGAGGTGACTAACGAGCCCGGGATCGGCGGACGCCGCCTCCACGACGGAAGCGATGTGCCGCCTGGGGATGAGGAGGATGTGGACGGGGGCCTGCGGGTCGATGTCGCGGATGGCCAGGACGCGCTCGTCCTCGTACACCCGGGCCGCGGGGATGGACCCGGCTGCGATGCGGCAGAACCGGCAGTCGGTCATCTACTCCCACGTCCTCCGGTCCACGATCTTCTTGTCGTCCGTCCAGACCATCCCCGGTGGGACCACCTCGACGGTGGCCCGCAGGCGGGTCGCCTCCCGCACGCTCTCGGCCACGGCCTCGGCCAGGGCTCTGCGGTCCGCGACGTCGCTCTCCACCCGCACCGTGAGCTCATCCTGGAACGCGGGACGCGTGACGATGACCTGGTAGCGCCGGACCTCGGGATGCCGGCCGAGGGCGCGGTCGAGCTCGTGAGGATAGATGAAGAGGCCGCGAACCTTCACAGCCTCGCCCAGGCGACCGAAGATGCGTTCAAGGCGAGGAGAGGTCCGGCCACACGCACACTCCCCGGCGGCAAATCGGGACAGATCCCCCGTGGCGAGGCGCAAGAGCGGATAGACGGGGTTCACGAATGAGACGACAACTTCCCCGGGCTCGCCGGAAGACGCGGCGAGCCCGGTCTTCGGCTCCACGAGCTCGACGATGACCCGGTCGTCGACGTGCAGCCCCGACCGCTCGGGGCACTCATAGGCGATGAGGCCGAGGTCCCCGATCGCGTACCCCTGGCTGACGCGCACGCCGCGCGCCTCCAGCTGGGTGCGCTGCGACTCGCTCAGGGGCTCGCCCGAAACGAAGGCAATCCGGAGCGGCGATCGGACGCGCTGCTCGCCCATCTTGTCCAGCAGGGCGCCCAGGAAGCTGGGTGTTCCGACGAACCCCCGTGCGGCGAGGTCCTGTGCCGCTTTCACCTGGATCTCGAGGTTGCCCACTCCCGAGGGCACCGCCACGCAGCCGAGGGCCGCCAGCCCCCCTTCGAACATCGCCCCCGCCGGGGTGAGGTGGTGGGAGAAGGTGTTGAGGACAATGTCCCCGCGCTGGAATCCCGCGGCGTGCAGGGCCGCGGCGAAGCCCCAGTAGTCATCCTCCGGTCCCTCGGGATCGTAGATCGGTCCCGGGGAGACGAAGATCCGCCGGAGCTTGGCCGGGGCCACGCCGAGCCACCCCCCGAAGGGCGGCGCGGCGGCCTGGATCGCCGGCAGCTGCTCCTTGCGGATCATGGGGAGGCGTCCCAGGTCGGCGAGGGTGATGGTCCGCGGCGACAGGCCCGCCCCGGCCAGGGCCGCGCGCAGCGCGGGCGAGGCGTCGGCGGCGGCGGCCAGGACGGTGCGCAGCGCGGTTTCCTGCTCCCGCGCCCGCTGCTCCCGCGGGCGGCCTTCGCCGGGACGGTGGTAGGACGCATCGTGCGCTGCCACGGTCACCCCTCTTCACTGCCCGAGGGAAGGAAGCCTCCCGTGGACCTCCGTAATAACAGGGCAACACGGATGATGGACCCCATCCTGCGGGCCGACAACCTTCATCTGAGCTTCCACGGGATCCAGGCCGTGGCAGGCGTCGGCTTCGAGATCCCGCCCGGCCAGATCTTCGGCATCATCGGGCCGAACGGCGCCGGCAAGACCAGCGTCCTGAACTGCATCAACGGCTTCTACCGTCCTCAACGCGGCCGCATCATCTTCGAGGGCACCGACATCACCGGCCTCCCCCCGCACGTCCGCGCCCGGCGCGGCATCGCCCGCACTTTTCAGAACATCGCCCTGTACCCAGGGATGACCGTGCTGGACAACATCATGACCGGCCGGGTGATCCGGATGCGCGCCGGGGTGCTGGCCTGCGGCGTGTACCTGGGACCCGCCCGGCGGGAGCACGTCGCGCAGCGGCGCGTCGTCGAGGAGATCATCGACTTCCTGGAGATCGAGGCCGTCCGGGACCACCGCGTCGCCGAGCTCGCCTACGGCATCCAGAAGAAGGTCGAACTGGGCCGGGCGCTGGCGATGGATCCGAAGGTCCTGATCCTCGACGAGCCGATGGCCGGGATGAGCGTCGATGAGAAAGGCGACATGGCCCGCTACATCCTGGAGCTGCGGGACGTCCGCGGCCTGCCGATGATCCTCATCGAGCACGACATGGGCGTGGTCATGGACCTCTGC
>DASUAK010000127.1:0-4534 GCA_035763845.1 bacterium
TATCACGGGAAGAGCGGAGATGCTATAATCGGCCTGCGCCGTCGTACGCAGCGCGCGCCCGTAGCTCAGTGGATAGAGCGTTGGCCTGCGGAGCCAAAGGTCGTGGGTTCAAGTCCCTCCGGGCGCGCCATCTCGAACCGCTTCGGTTCACCTGCTACCGAACGATGAGCTGCCCCTTCATCCCCGCCGTGTAGTGGCTCGTGCCGCCGGTGGGGAGATGGCAGCCGATCTCGAAGCGGCCCTTCTTTCCGGGCGTGAAGGTGAGAGTGACCGTCTTCCCCGGCTCCACACCCACCTCCGCGACCCGCGTGCTCGACATGGCGAAATCGTACTTGCGGTGGATGAGGATCTCGCCCATGCCCTGCAGATACGTCTTCTCGAGCACGTAGTCCCACCAGTCGGTGGCGCTCTTGTACGGCCGCGCCGGGGCGGGGTAGGCCATGAACACGTGCGCTTGCGTCCCTGTGTTTTCGAGGATGAAGTCGACCGACTCGCCGGAGGCGATCGTGATCGTCGACGGCGAGAACTTCCACTCCGACATCGTGATCTTGACGCGTGTCGACGCTCCGAACAGCAGCCCGGTATGCGACGCGCCCGCGGGTGTCACGGTGGAAACGATCAGTGATGCGAGCGATGCCAGCACCAGCGGAGTGCGGATCATGCCCTTCACCCCACCTCATCTGTGATCGCGCCCGCCGGCCGGCTGTCATCGTCCAGCATCTGGGCCTCGATGTCATGAAGACTGGGTAACCCTCGCCCCCAAGGCGAAATGTCCGTTCCTTCGCGGCGTGGCGCGGAGTTCCCGTTGGGCCGCAGCAGGCCGTCGAACGATTATGGTAAAATTCGGTTGATGACCGCATCTGAGGCGGCGTTCGGCGCGGGCCCGTAGCTCAGTGGACAGAGCAGGGGACTCCTAAGCCTCTGGTCGGGGGTTCGATTCCCTCCGGGCCCGCCAGGGTAAGAGTTTGCCACGTCAACACTCGGTAGGTGATGCATGACGTCCCGCTTCCTTGCCGTCTTCCTCGCATGCATTCTTGCCATCCTGCCGCAGGGGGCCTGGGGACAGGAGAGCGCGCTCCGACAGACGACGTCGATCGGGTACTGGCCGGCAGCGGTTACCTTTCCCGGGCCGGGGGGGTCGGCAAGCTGGACGACTTCCTTCTTCACCTTCGAGTATCAGGGCGAAGCCGCCACATCGCCGCTCGGACTGCGCCTGCAGTACGCGGTCGGCGTGGAGAGCGCCTGGAGCATTCCGCTGTCTTCCGGTCAGGACACGATCTGGGGGATCGATCTTACCTACCGCCAGCAGTTTCAGACCCAGTCGCTCCCGGATGGATCGCGGGTCGCGGCGATCCGCTGGGCGCTCGGCTACGGATCCCTGAGATGGGACAATACCGACGCCCTCGGAGCGCAGCTGATTCAGACCACCAGCGGGTTCCGGGTGGGGGGGGATGCTGCCCTCCCCTTCCAGGACAACTGGTCGCTCACCGCCAACGTCGCCTGGTATCCTGGCGCCCGGACGACCCTGGTCGCGCCCGCCCTGGCGTCGGAGGACAGCGCCTCGGGTTCAGGCGTGGAGTACGGGGTGGCGGTTCGCTATAGTCCCGGCCCGTGGTTCGTCGACGTGGGTTACCGTGGGGCGTCCGTCAGCTACGGGACCCTCTCCGGAGGCGCCTTCGCCGGCGGCTGCCCCTGCTCGACCACGTGGAGCGGGTTTGTGATGAGGTTCGGCGGCAGCTTCTGACACCTGGGGGGGTGGGTCGATGCGGGCGATCGCGGTGGTCGGTATCGTCCTGATCGTCGCAGGGATCGTGTCGCTGGCTTACGGCGGCTTCACGTACTCCAAGCAGGAGACCGTGGTGAAGCTCGGCCCGCTGGAGGTCCAGGCGGAGGAGCGCAAGCGGTTCCCGATCTCCCCGCTAGCCGGCGGCGTGATGGTCGTCGGCGGGCTCATACTCCTTGCCGTGGGCTGGAACGCGCGCAGCCCGCGCACCACCTGAGGCCTGGCGCGGCTCTGCGGGCTGGGGCTGTCCCGCCCCTCCGTCGGACAGCGGGGCGTGCGAGGCGAGGGCGGTGGCCAGCTCCGGCACGAGGATCTCCAGCGCCGCGACCATGGGCACCGCCAGGAGCGCCCCGACGATCCCGAACAGCTCGTAGCCTGCGATGAGGCCGATGATCGTCGCCAGCGGCGAGAGGCCCACGACCTCCCGCATGATCTTGGGGACCAGCACGTAGTTCTCCAGGATCTGGATCCCGGCGGCGAGCGCGATGACGCTCAGCGTCGCCTCCGCGGACAGGAACATCGCCACCAGGACCGCGGGCACGGCGGCGAGGATCGGCCCGAAGGTCGGCAGCAGCTCTCCCACCGCCGCGACCAGCGCGAGGAGATGGGGATAGGGGATGCCGAGGGCCAGGAGCCCCGCGAAGCTGGCCAGCCCCACCACCGCGCTCAGGATGGCCTGGGCGCGCAGCCAGCGCTGGAACCGCTGCCCCATCCGCGTGACGGCCACGTCGAGGCGGGGGCGCTGGTCGGGGGGGAAGAGCCAGGCCACCCAGCGGATCGGCCTTGGGGGCGTCAGCAGCATGTAGAACGCCATGACGAGCACGGTGAGGCCGGCGCCCGCGACCCGCAGAACGCCGAGGCCGAGCGCCGCGACCTCCCTGCCCTCCGGCGTGGCCCGGGACTTGAGCTCCGCGAGGAGGCGGTCCACCGTGGCCGTGAGGTCGGGCAACCAGGGCGCGCTCTGCTGAAAGCGCACCCACCGCTCGCGCAGGAGGTAGACGTACTGATTCGTGTCCGCGAGGAACGCCTGGACCTGTCGGCTGGCCGGGATGCCGATGGCAAGCAGCAGACCCGCCGCCAGCGCGATCACGACGAGGAAGGCGATCGCCGCCGCGGCGCCCCGCCCGATCCGGCGTGACCGCTCCATCCGCTGCACGAAGGGGCGGAGCCCGATGGCCAGGATCGCGGCCAGGATGATCCACACCAGCAGGGCGCGCAGGCGGAATCCCGCGTAGACGACCCCCAAGACGAGCAGAGCCGTGGCGAAGACAATCAGGGCGGCGCTGAAGACGGCGCGTCGGTCGGGCATCGCTCTCCTCCGTTTACCCTCCCCAGCCGCAGGGGGCACGGTCGGACCTCCCGAAATCACCATCGGCCGCCTGCCCGCGGCAAGCTTCCTCGATATATCGCCCCGCTCGATAATTCACATGACAGGCATTATCCGCAGGGTGGCTCAACTCATACGCCTGCCCTCGTCCCAGGCAGGCGCGCGCCGCCGCGCGAAGGTGGCAGTACTATGACCGACGCGAAGACACCCAAAACCCCGCCCTGGCTGAAGCGGCTGGGCGGCCGCATCCGCCAGGTCCGGCGCATCCGCGGACTCACCCAGACCGACGTGGCCCGGCCGAACCTGACCAAGAGCTTCATCAGCCTGCTCGAGTCCGGCCGCACGTATCCGTCGGTAGGGACCCTTGTCGCGCTCGCCGATCGTCTGCAGACCTCGCTGGCGCTGCTGCTGCTCGAGACCCCCGAGCTCCCCCGCGAGACCGTGCTGACTCTGCTCACGCTGGCGCGGTCCATGGCCGAGACCGGCCCGGAGGATGCCGACCGGCTGCTGGCCGCCGGGGAGGTCCTCGCCCGGAACACCGACGACCTGCGTGCCGATCTGATGCTCGCGCGCGGCGACATCATCCTGGCGCAGGGAAAGGCACGCGACGCGGAGCGCCAGTACGAGGAGATGCTCGCCTGGGTGCGCAAGCGCAGGCTCGCGGCATACGAACCACGTGCGCTCGCCCGCCTCGCCCATCTCGCCCGGCAGCGGGGCGACGAGAGCGCGGCCCGCGAGCAGCTCGAGACCGCGCTCGAGGCGTTCCGCGCCACGCGGACGCTGCGCTCGGTGGAAGGGTGCGAGGCGATGCTGGCCTACGGCGAGATGCTGAGCGGGCAGGGGCGCACGGCGCGGGCCGCGCGCATCCTGGAGGAAGTGGCGCAGGTCGCGCGCCGTCAGGACCTCCCGCTCATCCTGGGAAAGGCGCAGGTCGGGCTGGCCCGCCTGCGGCTGGACGCGGGCCAGACGGCGCAGGCGCGCGAGGCGCTGCACGGCGCCCGGACGGCCCTCGAGGACGGACCCGAGGGCCCGGAAACGGCGCAGGTCCTGCGCGCGGCCGGGACGCTGCTGTTCCAGGCGGGCAGCCCGGCCGAGGCGCTGACCGTCCTCCAGCAGGCGCTGCGGCTGCAGGAGCGGTCGGGCGATCCACGAGCGAGGGCCGGCATGCTCAACGACCTGGCCCGCGTACTACTGCATCAGGGCAAGGCCGCGGAGGCGGCGGTGCAGACGAAGACGGCGCTCGAGCTGGCGGAGCGCCACCACGGTCCGGTCCAGAAGGCCGCGATCCTCGTCACGATGGCGCACATCGCGCGGCAGCAGCGCCGGTGGAAGCAGGCCGCCGATCTCTTGAAGGAAGCGCTGGAGACCTTCAGGAAGGCAAAGATGGCGGTCGAGGTCGGCGACACGGCGCGGGAGCTCGGCAT
>DASUAK010000128.1:0-7925 GCA_035763845.1 bacterium
TTCAAGGCCGTGATCGAAGAGCTGTGGCGGATCGCCGACGACCCGGTGGTCAAGCTGGTGACCTCGTTCCGCTAGAGCTCATCATCGGTCATGTCAGCCGGGGCCGGGGAGCGATCCCCGGCCCCGCCGTCTTGGGCGCGGGTTTCCCACGGGGCGGGGGGTGTGCTATAATCGCTGGGTTCAGCGCTGGAACGAGGTGGAGGGCCATGAAGAAGGGCATTCATCCGGCATACCAGCAGGCGACCGTGACCTGCGCCTGCGGCACCACATTCGTCACCGGCTCGACCCGGTCGGACATCCGCGTGGAGATCTGCTCGAAGTGCCACCCGTTCTACACCGGGCAGCGGAAGTTCATCGACGCGGAAGGGCGCGTACAGAAGTTCGCCAAGAAGTACGGGCTCAAGGTGTCCTGAGCGCACGGTCCGTTCTCGCTGTCTGGCTGCTCCTCGCGCTCGCCCTCGGCCTGGGATCTCCCCCGGGCGCGGCGGCGCAGGCTCCGGCGTTCGAGGCCTGGCGGCTGCACGAGACTCCGCACTTCCAGTTCTACGTCCTCCCCGGCACGCCCGGGGCCCGCGACATCGCGCAGATCTCGGCCGACCTGGAGCTCGTCTATTCGGAGGTCATCGCGCCGCTCGGCCTCCCGCCGACCCATCTGGTATACCCGCTGTATCCCAGCCTCGAGCGGTTCGGCCAGGACTGGTGGCACTTCGCGACGTTGGGCTACGGGGACGTCGTGCACGCCTGGGGCACCATCTACACCGGTGACAACCGGGCTCTGAACGCCTACACGCTGACGCGGGCGGTGATCAGCGACGCCTTCCCGCGCGCGATCCCGCTGCTGCGCTGGGGACTGGGCGAGGCGCTGGGGGACCGGGCGGCGGGGGTCGATCCGCACGCGCACCTCAAGGCGGCGGCGCCGGAGGGGCGGCCGGCGGTGACCGCCATCCTGGCCCCGACCGACTTCGGGGACCGGCTCCCGATGAGCTATCCCACCGCGGTTTCGTTCATGGGGTTCCTGCTCGAGCGGTACGGGCTGCCCCGGACCGCCGCCTTCACGGAGCGGGTGACGTTCCGCTACTTCGACTTCGCCGATCTGTTCCTGGCGCACTTCGGGGAGTCTCTGGGCGAGGTCGAACGCGCCTGGCAGGCCCGGGTCGCCGCGGCCGAGGCGCGGGCGCCCGTGGACGCCGGCCTCTACGCGGAGGCGACGCGCTTCGTGTACCGGGTCACCCTGGCCGGCAACCCCGGCCGGCGGATGCTGCTGCCGGACGGCCCGGTCGTCGTGAGCGAAGCCCTGGCCGCGGTGGACCCGCTGCGGCGCCTGAATCTCGCCGAGGTGCGGGGGCACATGGAGCGCGCGCGGCGCGCCAGCGAGCGCGCGGCGCGCTCCGAGCGGCGGACGGAGCGGGGGCTGCGCGGGATCGTCTATCTGATGGTGCTGACGCCCATCCTCTTCGCCGTGGGCTGGCTGCTCTGGCCGGCGATCCGGGCCAGGCGGGCGGCCGGAGGGAGGCGGCCGCGCCATGGATGAGTCGCGCGGGAGGATCGAGGTCATCTGCGGGAGCATGTTCAGCGGAAAGAGCGAGGAGCTCATCCGCCGCGTCCGGCGCGCCCAGATCGCCCGCCAGCGTGTGCAGGTGTTCAAGCCCGCGCTGGACGACCGCTACGCGCGCCGCCAGGTCGCCTCGCACGACGGCGCGCACGTCGAGGCGCTGCCGGTGCGCGCCAGCCGGGAGATCCTCGAGCACCTGGAGCAGGGGACCACGGTCGTCGCCGTCGACGAGGCGCAGTTCCTCGACGCCGAGATCGTGGAGGTCGCCGAGGCGCTGGCCGAGCGGGGGATCAGGGTGATCGTGGCCGGGCTCGACATGGACTTCCGTGGGGAGCCGTTCGGGGCGATGCCCAGGATTCTGGCCCTCGCCGAAACGGTCGACAAGCTGCAGGCGATCTGCATGGTCTGTGGGGCGCCGGCCAGCCGGACGCAGCGGCTGGTCAACGGCCGGCCCGCGCAGTACGGCGATCCGGTGATACAGATCGGCGCGCAGGAGGCCTACGAAGCGCGATGCCGGGAGCATCACATGGTCCCGGGGAAGCCGGGGAGGTAGCGATGGCGGATCCGAAGATGCTGATCGGCGGTCAGGCCGTGCTCGAGGGGGTGATGATGCGCTCGCCCCGCTGGACCTCCACGGCGGTCCGCCTGCCCTCGGGCGAGATCGCCTCGTTCCCGAGCCGCTTCGACTCTCTGCTGCTGCGCCGCCGCTGGCTGCGTGCCCCGGTGGTGCGCGGCGCGATCGTCCTGTACGAAGCGCTCGTCATCGGCGTGCGGGCACTCTTCCAGTCGGCGAACGCCGCGCTGTCCGAGGAGGAAGCGCTGAGCCCCCAGCAGGTGACGCTGTCGGTGGTCGCGGGGCTGGGCCTCGCGGTCGGGCTGTTCTTCGTGCTCCCGACCGTGGTCGCCCGCTACCTCGATCCGTACCTGGCCAGCGTCTGGACCCTCAACCTGGCGGAGGGGGGCCTGCGGGTCGCCATCCTCATCGGCTACATCGCCGCCATCGGCCGGATGCCGGACATCGGGCGGGTCTTCGCCTACCACGGCGCCGAGCACAAGGCGGTGAACGCCCACGAGGCCGGGGTCCCGCTCGACGTGCCGAACGTCCGGGCGCACAGCCGTTTCCACCCGCGCTGCGGGACCAGCTTCCTGCTCATCGTGATGATCGTCGCCGTCCTCGTCTTCTCGTTCCTGGGCCGTCCGGGGCTGCTGCTGCGGGTGGCCAGCCGCGTGGCCCTCATCCCGCTGGTCGCGGGGGTGAGCTACGAGATCATCCGCGCCGGGGCGCGCTACCGTTTGTTCCGCCCGCTCATCACCCCCGGGCTGTGGCTCCAGCGCCTGACCACGCGGGAGCCTGGGGAAGGGGAGATCGAGGTGGCCGTCCGCGCCCTGCGGGACGTCCTGGAGCGCGAGCAGGAACCCGTCCCCGTCGGGGCCGCGGCGGAACGCGTCCCGTAACGGCCATTATAATTGAGGTTGGGATGAGCATCGACCGGCCGGTGATGTTGGAGCGTCTGGGCGCGATGTCCGCGCGCTATGAGGAGCTGCTGCGCGCGATGGCCGATCCGTCCGCCTTCGCCGACCCCGACCGTTACCAGCAGCTTGCCCGGGAGCAGGCGGCCCTGGCCGGGGTCGTCTCGACCTATCAGGAGTACCTCCGGGTCACCCGCGAGCTCGGGGAGGCGGCGCAGTTGGGCCGCGAGGAGGCCGATCCCGACCTGCGCGAGATGGCGCGGGCGGAGGAGGCCCGCCTGCGCGAAGAGGCGGACGGTCTGCTGGCGCGGCTGCGGGATGCCCTCATCCCCAAGGACCCGCTGGCCGACCGCAACATCATCATGGAGGTCCGCGCCGGCGCCGGCGGGGACGAGGCCGGGCTCTTCGCCGCCGACCTGTTCCGCATGTACTCGCGCTACGCGGAGCGGAACCGCTGGAAGGTCGAGGTCCTGGAGAGCAGCGCCTCCGAGCTCGGGGGCTTCAAGGAGATCGTCTTCGCCATCCAGGGCGGAGGCGCGTACCGCCGCCTGAAGTACGAGAGCGGCGTGCACCGCGTGCAACGGGTGCCCAGCACCGAGGCGGCGGGCCGGATCCACACCTCCACCGCTACCGTGGCCGTGCTGCCCGAGGCGGAAGAGGTCGACATCCACGTCCGCCCGGATGAGCTGGAGATCACGACCTACCGGGCCGGCGGCGCGGGCGGGCAGAACGTGAATAAGGTCGAGACCGCGGTGCGCATCAAGCACCTGCCCAGCGGGCTCGTCGTGGCCTGCCAGGACGAGCGCTCCCAGTACCAGAACCGCGAGAAGGCGATGCGCATCCTGCGCGCCAAGCTGCTGGAGGCCGAGGTGCAGCGCCGGCAGGAGGCGATCGCCTCCCAGCGCCGCCAGCAGGTGGGCAGCGGCGAGCGCAGCGAGAAGATCCGGACCTACAACTTCCCCCAGGACCGCCTTACCGACCACCGTATCGGGTTGACCGTCCACGATCTCCGCACGATCCTCGACGGCAAGCTGGACGAGGTGATCGGCGCGCTCGAGGCGGCGGAGGTGCAGGCCCTGACCTCCGCGCCGGCGCGTTGACGATCCGCGACGCCTACCTGCAGGGCCGCGAGCATCTCCAGGCGGTGCCCGTCACGGAGCCGGCGATCGAGGCCGAGGTTCTGCTGCGGTTCGTCCTGGGCTGGGACCGCGCCCGCCTGTACACCCACTGGGACGGGCCGATGCCGGAGGCGGAGCTCACCCGCTACCGTGCGCTGCTCGCCGAGCGCGCCGGGGGGCGCCCCGTGCACTACATCGTGGGCGAGCGGGAGTTCATGGGGCTGTCGTTCGCCATCGACGAGCGGGTCCTCATCCCGCGCCCGGAGACCGAGGTTCTCGTCGAGCACGTCGTGCGGTGGGCCGCCGATGAGCATGCCGCCACCATCGCGGACATCGGCACCGGCTGCGGGGCCATCGCGATCACCCTGGCCTCGATGCTCGCCGGCATCACCGTCCACGCCACGGACATCTCGACGGGGGCGCTCGAGGTCGCCCGGGGCAACGCACGGCGGCACGGGGTCGCCGACCGTATCCACTTCCATGCCGGGGACCTCCTCGCCGCGCTCCCCGCGACGCTGCGCGGGGAGCTGCATGTCATCGCCAGCAACCCTCCGTACGTGCCCGAGGACCAGGCGGTGCTGCTGGCCCGCGAGATCAGGGAGTTCGAGCCGCCCGTGGCGATCTTCGTCCCCGGCGACGGCAGCGCGCTCCACCGGCGCCTGATCGACAGCGCGCCGGAGTGGCTGCGCCCCGGGGGGCTGCTGGCGGTGGAGGTCGGCGCGGGCCAGGCCGAGCCGGTGGGTGAGATCGTCCGCGCGGACGGCCGCTACACGGACGTGCGGCTGCTGCCCGATGCGATCGGGATCGAGCGGGTTGTGGCGGCGCGGCGCCGCAGCGGCTCGGAGGGAGTCTCCTCGGGCGGGCGGAAATAGTACCCGTCCATGTCCTACTACGGGCTCTCCTTCGCCAGCACCCGCGGCCTGGATCCCCGTCGCCTTCCGATCATCCGTGTTGAGCCCGGGGAGCGCGCCGCCCCCCGCCGGGCGCTCGAGGTGCTGCGCGGCGGCGGCGTGATCGTCTTCCCGACGGACACGGTCTACGGGGTGGGGTGCCGTATCGACAGCGAGGCTGCGGTGCGCCGCATCTACGCCCTCAAAGGCCGCGCCCTCACCGAACCGCTCCCCGTCCTGCTGGCGGACCCGGCCCAGCTCGATGAGTACGGGACGGCCGTCACGCCCTCCGCCCGGCGCCTCGCCGCGCTGTACTGGCCCGGGGCGCTGACGATCGTCGTCCGCCGCTCGGAGCGCATCCCGGCGCTGGTCGCGGGGGGCGGCGCCACCGTCGGGCTGCGCGTGCCGGGGCACCCCCTGCCGCGGGCCCTGGTCCGCGAGCTGGGCGTGCCGCTCGTCGGCACCAGCGCGAACTCGCACGGCGCGCCCGCCCCGCTGACGGCCCAGCACGTCGTCTTCGACCTGGGCGACGCGGTCGATCTCGTCGTGGACGGCGGCCGCCCTCCGCTGGGCCTGGAGTCCACCGTGGTGGACGCCACGGCCGACCCGCCGCGCGTGCTGCGGCCGGGCGCCGTGATCCTCTCGGAGCCGGCGGCCTGACCATGAAGATCGCCGTGGCCAGCGACCACGCCGGGTTCCGGCTGAAGGAAGAGCTCAAGCTGCTGCTGCGCGAGCTGGGCCACGAAGTGCGGGACTTCGGCACCGGCTCCGAGGACCCCGTCGACTACCCAGACCTCATCGTCCAGGCCGCCGACGCGGTGGCGCGCGGGGAGTACGAGCGCGGCATCGTCCTCGGAGGCTCGGGCAACGGGGAGGCGATGGTCGCCAACAAGGTGGCCGGCGTGCGCTGCGCCCTCTGCCACGACGTGACAACGGCGCGGCTCGCCCGGGCGCACAACGACAGCAACGTGCTCTCCCTCGGCCAGCGCATCGTGGGCGGCGAGGTTGCGCGGGACATCGTGCGGACATGGCTCGAGACGGCGTTCGAGGGCGGGCGGCACGCGCAGCGGGTGGAGAAGATCGCCGCGATCGAGCGTCTCCAGCGGGCCGAGCGGGGCAACCCGCGGTAGGAGGTGCACCGGTGGCCAGGGGCAAGGTCTACGTGTTCGACCACCCGCTGATCCTGCACAAGGTCACCATCCTGCGGGACCGGCGGACCGGCCACAAGGAGTTCCGGGAGCTCGTCGAGGAGCTGGCCATGCTCATGGCCTACGAGGTGACGCGCTCCCACCCCACGCGCGAGATCGCGGTGGAGACGCCGCTGGCCACGACGCAGGGCCGCACCATCGCCGGACAGGAGATCGCCGTGGTGCCCATCCTCCGCGCGGGGCTGGCCATGGAGGCCGGTATCACCCGCCTGATCCCCACCGCCCGCGTCGGGCACATCGGCATCTATCGCGACCCGGAGTCCCTCGAGCCCGTGCCGTACTACTCCAAGCTGCCCGAGGACATCGCCGAACGCGAGGTCCTCATCCTCGATCCGATGCTGGCCACGGGCGGCTCGACCGTCTCGGCGATCGACACTCTCAAGCAGAAAGGCTGCCGGACCATCCGGGTGCTGGCCATCATCGCCGCCCCCGAAGGCATCGAGAAGGTGCACGGCGCGCATCCCGACGTGGAGATCTACACCGCCGCGGTGGACCACCACCTCAACGAGCACGGCTACATCGTGCCGGGCCTGGGCGACGCCGGCGACCGGCTGTTCGGGACGAAATGAGCCGGCCCTCCTGGAACGAGTACTTCATGCGGATGGCGGTCCTCGCCGCGACGCGGTCGACCTGCCGGCGCCGGCACGTCGGCGCGGTCATCGTCAAGGACCGCATGGTGCTGTCCACGGGCTACAACGACACGCCGCGCGGCCTGCCCAACTGCGGCGACGGGGGCTGCGCGCGCTGCGCATCAGACGCGCCCTCGGGCGTCGGGCTGGACACCTGCCTGTGCTTGCACGCCGAGCAGAATAGCATCATCCAGGCGGCCTACCACGGCGTCTCCATCGCGGGGGCGTCGATCTACACGACACACCAGCCCTGCCTGACCTGCGCCAAGATGATCGTCAACGCCGGGATCCGCCGCATCGTCTTCGCCGGGGACTACCCCGACCCGCTCGCCCTCGAGATGCTGCAGCAGGCCGGGGTGACGCTCGAGCGCATCGCGCCGGAGGCGGTCCCCGTCCCCGAATGACCCGCGCGAAGGTGCGGGCCGCGGCCCTCCTGGCGCTTGCCGCTGCGGTGCTGGCGGCGGGATCGTCCTCCGCTGCCTTCCCGCCGCGCATCACTTTCGACGACGGCGTCCTCAGCGGCGACGTGACGGACCGCTCAGCCGTCATCTGGACACGCGCGAACCTCCGGCCCCTGACGCGCGTGGAGTACGGGACGTCGCCGGCCTTGGGCCGCACCTCCCGCGACTTCGGGCCGCCCCCGCCGGACGTGGACCGGACGATCCGCCTCGAGCTCACCGGCCTGGAACCGGGCACCCGGTACTCCTATCGCGTGGTCGCGCACGAGGGCGGGGGCGCGGCGACAGGCGCCAGCCTCGTCGGATCGTTCCGCACAGCGCCCGATCCGGCCGCCCCCGCCGAGGTGACGTTCGCCTGGGCCGCGGACATGAGCCTGCGCTTCAAGCCGTACCGCATCTTCGACGCGATCCGAGCGCAGGCGCCGGACTTTTTCCTCTTCCTCGGCGACACGGCGTACACCGACGTCGACATGAACGCCCACACCCTGGACGAATACCGGGCCGCTCATCTCCGGAACCGCGATGACGAGGCGTTCCACCGCTTTGCCCGCGCCACGTCCATCTACGCCGTGTGGGACGATCACGAGGTGGGCAACAACT
>DASUAK010000129.1:0-9242 GCA_035763845.1 bacterium
GAGCAGGTGATCCGCGCGATGAGCTGGGCCCCCGCCCGGATCCTCGGGCTTCCCGCCGGGACGCTGGAGACGGGATCGGCCGCCGACGTCACGGTGATCGATCCGGCGCGCCGCTGGACCGTGCACGCCGCCGGCTTCGCCTCGCGGTCGCGCAACACGCCGTTCGAAGGATGGGAGCTCGAGGGGAAGGCCGTGCTGACGATCGTGGGAGGCTCGCCGGTCCACAACGAGCTGTCCGCGGGGGTGGTGGCATGACCGCCGCGGCCGACCGGCTGATCGTCGCCCTCGACACACCCACGCTGGACGAGGCCGAAGCGATCGTGGCGCGCCTGCGTCCCGTGGTCCGCTGGTTCAAGGTCGGCTCGGAGCTGTTCACGGCCGCCGGTCCGGAGGCGGTGCGGATGGTTCACCGCTACGACGCCTCGGTGTTCCTCGACCTCAAGTGGCATGACATTCCGAACACCGTCGCGTCGGCAGTCCAATCGGCAGGCAGGCTGGGGGCCGCCATGATGAACGTGCACATTTCGGCCGGGAAAGCCGCCTTGCGCGCTGCTGCTGGCGCGGCCAAGTCGGTTCACCTCGCCGGGGGCCGGCGTGCGTTTCTCATCGGTGTCACTGTCCTGACCAGCGACAGAGCCGACGTAGAGCGAGTAACCGCGACCGCACGCCTTGCCGAGGCCTGCGGTCTACATGGCGTCGTCGCCTCCGCCCGTGAGGCGACGGCCATCAAGGCGGCCTGCGGCGAGCGGTTCCTCGTGGTCGCTCCCGGCATCCGCGCAGGGACGATCCCAGGCGACGACCAGCGCCGGACGGCCGCCCCGGCCGAGGCCATCCGGATGGGCGCCGACTACCTTGTCGTCGGCCGGCCGGTGACCCGGGCGTCCGACATCCGGGCGGCCGCCGAAGCCATCCTGGCCGAAGTAGCCGGGGCGGCGGGCGAAAAGACGAACAAAGACGGAGGAGATGCAGCCGCCGTTCGATTGACACCCTAACGTCTCGCTGGCTATAATGGGGAAAATTCTCCCGGGGGTTGCAGCTCGGTGGGGCTGCTCGACGACATCGACGAAATCCTCATCCCGGAGGAGGCTCTGAAGAGCCGCATCCGGGAGCTGGGGCGCACGATCAGCAAAGACTATGAAGGCAAAGAACCGCTCTTCGTCGGGATCCTGACGGGGGCGGTTCTCTTCGTCTCCGACCTCCTGCGTGAGATCACCATCCCCTGCGAGCTGGACTTCATGGCCACCAGCTCGTACGCGGAGGGGACGACCAGCTCGGGCATCGTCCGGATCCTCAAGGACCTCAACCAGTCCATCGAAGGCCGCCACGTCGTCGTCGTGGACGACATCATCGACACCGGCCTCACCATGGACTACCTGCTCGAGACGCTGAAGACCCGGTACCCGGCCAGCCTGCGCGTCTGCGCGCTGCTGGACAAGCTGCCGCGGCGGGTGCGCCACGTGCCGCTGGACTACCGGGGGTTCGAGATCCCGGACAAGTTCGTCGTGGGCTACGGGCTGGATTACGGCGGCCGCTACCGGAACCTCAGATTCATCTGCGTCCTCAAGCCCGAGATCTACGGCGAGACCAAGACCGAAGCCGGAACAGGGAGCGCGGCGCGATGACAGAGTTCCTCAGCCGGGCCCGCACCGCCCGCCGCACCTACGGTTTCGACGAGATCGCGCTGGTCCCGGCCTCCGCCACCGTCGACCCGCTAGACGTGGACCTCTCCTGGTCGGTCGGCGGCCTCCGGTTCTCCCTCCCGTTCATCGCCTCCGCCATGGACAGCGTGGTGGATCCTGGTGTGGCCGTGCTGCTCTCCCGCCTGGGCGGCCTCGGCGTGATCAACCTCGAGGGGCTCCAGACGCGCTACGACGATCCGGAAGGACCGCTCGAAGAGATCGCCGCGGCGCCACAGGAGGACGTGGTGCGGGTGATGCAGCGGCTGTACCAGCAGCCTGTGAAGGACGAGCTCGTCGCCGCGCGGATCAAGACCGTCCTCGACGGCGGCGGGACCGCCGCGGTCTCCGTCACCCCCGCCGCGGCCGGCCGTCTGATCCCCGTCGCCGAGCGCGCCGGCGTCCACCTGATCGTGCTGCAGTCCACCGTCGTCACCGCGCGCCATCACAGCTCGCGCGGCCGCTCGGTCGGCGTCCAAGAGCTGGTCGAGGCGGCCGAGGTCCCCGTGATGATCGGCAACTGCGTCGGCTACGACGCGGCGATGGCCTTGATGGAGGCCGGCGCCGCGGGCCTGTTCGTCGGCGTCGGTCCCGGAGCGGCCTGCACCAGCCGCCGCGTGCTCGGGGTCGGCGTCCCGCAGGCCACCGCGGTCGCCGACGTCGCCGCGGCTCGGGACGAGCACCACCGCCGCACCGGCCGCTACGTGCCGCTGGTGGCCGACGGCGGCATCGGGGTCGGCGGGGACGTCGCCAAGGCGATCGCCTGCGGCGCCGATGCAGTGATGCTCGGATCCGCGCTCGCCCGGGCGGAAGAAGCGCCCGGGCGAGGATTCCACTGGGGCATGGCCACCCCGCACGCCGCCCTCCCGCGGGGCACGCGGGTCAAGGTGACGCGCACGGGTACCCTCGAGCAGATCCTCCTGGGGCCGGCCGCGACCGACGACGGCTCGCAGAACCTCGCCGAGGCGCTGCGCACCGCGATGGGGATGTGCGGGGCCCGGACGATCGCCGAGATGCACGGCGTGGAGCTGATCATCGCGCCCACGCTGGCCAGCGAAGGGAAGGGCCTGCAGTTCTCGCAGAAGGTGGGGCAGGGGCGCTGACGATGACGGGGGGGCGCGTGCTCACCGACGCCGGCGCCCCCGGGGCGGAGGCCCGCCCGACCGCCGTCGACACCGTCATCGTCCTCGACTTCGGCGCGCAGTACGCCCAGCTCATCGCCCGCCGGGTCCGCGAGCACCGCGTTCACAGCCTGATCCTCCCGTACGACACCCCGGTCGAGGAGCTGATGGCTGTGCGGCCGAGGGGGATCATCCTCTCCGGCGGCCCGCGCAGCGTCTACGATCCCGGGGCGCCCCGCTGCGATCCCGCGCTGTTCGACGGCCGCCTTCCGGTGCTGGGCATCTGCTACGGGATGCAGTTGATGGCGCACGAGCTCGGCGGGCGCACCGCCCCCGCCGGGCAGCGCGAGTACGGCCGCACGCGCCTGTTCGTGGACGACCGCGGCGACCTCTTCGGCGGCCTCGAGGCGCGCCTGCTGTGCTGGATGAGTCACGGCGACTCGGTCGTAGAGGTCCCCTCCGGCTTCGCGCCGCTGGCCCGGACCGACCACAACCCGGTCGCGGCGATGGCCGACCGCGCCCGCGGGCTCTACGGCGTCCAGTTCCATCCCGAGGTCACCCATACGCCCTGGGGCGGGCAGGTGCTGGAGAACTTCCTCGTCACCGTCTGCGGCGCGCGCCAGAACTGGACGATGGCCTCGTTCATCGAGACGCAGGCGGGCTCGATCCGCGAGCTGGTCGGCTCCCGTCGCGCGATCTGCGCGCTGTCGGGCGGGGTGGACTCGGCCGCCGCGGCCGCGCTGGTGCACCGGGCGATCGGCGATCAGCTCACCTGCATCTTCGTGGACCACGGCCTGCTGCGTCGCGGAGAGAGTGAGCAGGTCATCCGCACCTTCCGCGATCACTTCCAGATCCCGCTCGTGCACGTCGACGCCCGCGACCGCTTCCTCGGCCGCCTGACCGGGGTGACCGATCCCGAGCTGAAGCGGCGCCGGATCGGGGAGGAGTTCATCGCCGTCTTCGAGGACCGCGCGCGCTCGCTGGGCGAGGTCGACTTTCTGGTGCAGGGGACGCTCTACCCCGACGTCATCGAGAGCGGCACCCGCACCGCGGCCCGGATCAAGACCCACCACAACGTCGGCGGGCTGCCCGAGCGGCTGCAGTTCCGGCTCATCGAGCCGTTCCGCGAGTTGTTCAAGGACGAGGTCCGCGAGGTGGCCCGCCAGCTGGGCCTGCCCGACGAGATGGTCTGGCGCCATCCGTTCCCCGGTCCCGGGCTCGCCATCCGCATCCTCGGCGAGGTGACCCCGCAGCGTCTGGAGCTCGAGCGCGCCGCCGACGCCATCGTCGTGGACGAGCTGCGCGGCGCCGGGCTGATGCGCGAGGTGTGGCAGGCCTTCGCCGTGCTCCTCCCGGTCCAATCCGTCGGGGTGATGGGCGACGCCCGCACCTACGGCCACACCGTCGCCGTGCGGGCCGTGACGAGCGAAGACGGGATGACCGCGGACTGGGCCCGCCTCCCGGAGGACCTGCTGGAGCGGATCAGCAGCCGCATCACCCGCGAGGTGCCGGGCATCTCGCGCGTGATGTACGACATCACGAGCAAGCCCCCCGCCACCATCGAGTGGGAGTAGATCCTCCCCGCCGCGTGCCCGCGCTGGTGTGGGCGATCGCGGCGGCCGTGGTGCTGCGCGCCGCCGCCGCGGCGACCGGTCCTCTGATCGACGACGAGGCCTACTACTGGCTGTGGGCGCAGCGTCTGGCCTGGGGGTACCTCGATCATCCGCCGCTGGTCGCCTGGCTCATCGCCCTGACGACGGTCGTGCGCGACACCGCCTGGTTCATCCGACTCAGCCCGCTGGTCCTCGGCGTCGCCACCACATATCTCCTGTTTCTCCTCGGAAAGGAGATGAACGGCGTGCGCGGCGGCCTATTGGCCGCCTCGCTATTCCAGATCGTCCCCGTGCTGGCCGGAGCGGGGCTGCTCGCCACGCCCGATGCCGCGCTGCTCGCCGCCTGGGCGGCGGGGATCCGCTTCGCCTGGCAGGCGCTGCGGGGGCGTCCCGGCCGGTGGCTGGCCTGCGGGGCCGCGGTCGGGGTGGGGCTGCTCGCCAAGCTGACGATGGCGATGCTGCCGCTGGGGCTGCTCCTGTACGCCGTCCTCCGGGCCCGCGGCGCGCTGCGCCGGTGGGAGCCCTACGCCGCCGCGGCGCTCGCCGCCGCGATCTTCTCTCCGGTGCTGTTCTGGAACGCCGCGCACGGGTGGGCCGGGGTGGACTACATCCTGCACCAGCGACTCGCCGCCGCCGCGCCCGGGATCACCGGCGTGCTCAAGCTGCTGGAGGAGCAGATGGCGTTCGCCGCCCTGCTGCTGCCCGCCTACGTCTGGGCGCTGGTCGCCCCCGTGCTGCGGCGCAGCGAGGGGCTGCTCTTCCTCCTGCTGACATCCGTGCCCATCATCGTCTTCCCGTTCATCCCGGCCTACGCGGGCGCCTGGCCGCACGGCAACTGGCTCGCCCCCGCCTACCTGAGCCTGAGCGTCGTGCTCGGGATCGTGTGGACGCGCGCCGTCGGCGCGGCGGCCCTGGTGAACGCCGCCGCGATCGTGTACGCTCTTGCGACCTCGGCCATCCCCGTGCTCCCGCTCCCTCCCGGGGCGGAAGAGGTGTACGGATGGCGCGAGGCCGCCGTCCGCGCCCGCGCCGAGATCGCCGCGCTGGGGCCCGGCGCTGTCATCAGCGCGGACCGGTACCAGGTCGCCGCGCAGCTCGCCTACTACGCGCCCGGCGTCCCGGTGACGCTGCTGCCCTGCCCGCACCCGGCCTCGATCTGGACCCTCCCGCAGGCATACACGGGGCGCGACGCCGTGGCGCTCCTCGACGCCCGGTGGGCTCCCACGGTGGAGTGGCGGGCGTGGGCGGAGGATGTGGAGGAAACGCCGCCGCTGCTCATCGAGGCCCGCGGCCGGAGCCTGCGCACCTTCCGCGTCATGCGCCTCCACGGCTTTCACGCGGCGGCCGGCTGTCCCGAACGCTGACCGCGCGGGGAGACCACGCGGGCGATAGACCGCGCCGTGCCCCGCACCTACACTAGGGATGAGCCGATGGATCTCCTGAACGATCTGAATCCGCCGCAGCGCGAAGCCGTGACCCATCCCGGCGGGCCGCTGCTCATCCTGGCCGGGGCCGGCAGCGGGAAGACGCGCGTGCTGGCCTACCGCGTCGCCTGGCTCATCCGCGAGCAGCGGGTGCCCCCGGCGCGGGTTCTGGCCGTCACCTTCACCAACAAGGCAGCCAACGAGATGCGCGAGCGCGTGGACCGGCTGCTGGGCGCGGCGGTCGCGCGCGGCATGTGGATCGGCACCTTCCACCACATCTGCAGCCGCATCCTGCGCCGCCACGGCGACCGGATCGGCGTGGACAAGCGCTTCGCCATCTTCGACGAGGACGATCAGCGCAGCCTCGTGCGCGGCATCCTGAGAGACCTGGGCCTCGACGAGCGGCGCTTCCCGCCCGGCGTGATGCTCGGCATGATCGACAAAGCGAAGAACGAGGCCGTCGACCACGTCGCCTACGCCGCGCAGGCCAGCGGGTTCTACGAGGAGATCGTGGCCCGGGTGTACCGCGCCTATCAGGCCGGCCTGCGCGAGCGGAACGGGCTCGACTTCGACGACCTCCTGCTCGAGGTCATCCGGCTGTTCCGCGAGGCGCCCGAGGCCCGCGAAGAGTACCAGGACCGCTTCCAGCACGTCCTGGTCGACGAGTATCAGGACACGAACCGCGCCCAGTACCTCATCGTGCGCACCCTGGCCGAGAAGCACCGGAACCTCTGCGTGGTCGGGGACGATGATCAAAGCGTGTACGCGTGGCGCGGTGCCGACATCCGCAACATCCTCGACTTCGAGCGCGACTATCCCGACGCCGCGATCGTCAAGCTCGAGCAGAACTACCGCTCCACGAAGACCATCCTCGGCGCGGCGAGCGGCGTGATCCACAGGAATCCGCACCGGCACGAGAAGACGCTGTGGACCGCCAATCCGGAGGGGGAGGCGGTCTTCCTCTACGAGGCCTACGACGGCCACGACGAGGCGCGGCTGATCGCCGACGAGATCAAGCGCCAGCGGGACGGGCTCGCCTATCGGGACATGGTCGTGCTGTACCGCACCAACGCCCAGTCCCGGTTGTTCGAGGAGCAGTTCCTCCGCGCCGGCATCCCCTACGCCATCGTGGGCGGCGTGCGGTTCTACGAGCGCAAGGAGGTCCGCGACCTCATCGCCTACCTCCGCCTGGCCCTCAACCCCGCGGACAGCACCAGCTTGGAGCGCATCCTGAACGTGCCCCGCCGGGGCGTCGGGGACGTGAGCCTGGAGCGGCTGAAGACGTTCGCCGCCGCCTCCGGGCGGTCGCTGCTGGACGCCCTCGCCCGCCCGGAAGGTCTGGACATCCTCCCGAAGGCGGCGCAGCGGGCGGCCGCGGACTTCGTGGGGCTGATCGAGCGGCTCCGCGACCGCTCCGGCCGCGTCCGGGCGGCGGAGGTGATCGAGCACGCCATCGTCGAGACGGGCTACCAGGCGATGCTCGAGGCGGAGGGGACCGACGAGGCCTTCAGCCGGCTCGAGAACCTGCGCGAGCTCGTCACCGTGGCGCAGGAGTTCGAGCAGACCACCGGCGAGTCCACCGTGGAGGCGTTCATGCAGCACCTGGCCCTGGTGACGGACCTGGACACCTGGCAGCAGGACGTGGACCGCACCACGCTCATGACCCTGCACAGCGCCAAGGGGCTCGAGTTCGCGGTGGTGTTCCTGGCGGGGATGGAGGAGGGACTGTTCCCGCACGCGCGGGCGCTCGACGAAGAGGGCGGCCTGGAAGAAGAGCGCCGCCTGTGCTACGTTGGGATGACGCGCGCGAAGCAGCGCCTGTACCTCTCCTTCGCGCGCAACCGCACGATCTTCGGCAGCACGATGCCGGGGATCCCTTCGCGCTTCCTGGACGAGGTGCCTGAAGAGCTGGTCATCCGCGGCCGCCCCGCGCCCTCCGCGAAGGCGGCGGCCGTGGCGTGGGCGGAGGAAGACCGCGAGGTGCCGACGTTCACCACGGGCGACCGCGTGCGGCACGCCGCGTTCGGCGAAGGCCGCGTCCTCGAAGTGGAAGGGGAGGGGGCCCGCGCGGTGGTGACGGTGCAGTTCGCGGTGGGGGTGAAGCGGCTGGCGCTGGGCTACGCGCCGCTCGAGCGGGCGACCTGAGATGCGCGCCCTGCTGCTCCTTGCGGCGGCCGCCCTGCCCGCTTTGACGTTCACCGATCCCGCCCCGGTCGCGGAGACGACCGTCGCCGCCCCGCCGGCCATCATCGTGGCGGACGGCCGCATCCACCTCTTCTGGCTGGACCGCCCGGCGGGCAGCCCCCGTGCCACGGGGGAGGTGTGGCACGGTGCGCTGGCCCCGGACGGGCGGATCGCGATCGCGCCTCGGCGGATCGAGGCGGGTGCGGATACGCGCTTCGCCTGGCCTGTGGCGGCGCTCGCCGGCTCACGGATCCATCTCGCCTGGATGGCCCGCGGCCCGGGGGGCCTCGGCCTCCGCGTCACGGTGCTCGAGACGACGGGGAGTGTCGCCGGCCGCGTCAGCCCCGCGGCAGGGATGGCGGAGGAAGGCGGCCGCATCTCTCTTCTCGTGACGGGCGGTTCAGGCACCGCTGAGCACGTTCATCTGGCGTGGAGCCAGTTCGACCGGGGAGCTCGGCGCGTATGGTACGCGCGCCTCGATGCCGCGGGGCGGGTGACGCTCCCGGGCCGCGCCGTCGTGGAAGGCGAAGCCCCTGCGCTCACGCGCGACGAGGGCGTGCGCCTCCTCTGGTGGACGGGGGCGGGCGCGGGGACCTACATCCTGCGCACGGCTGCGCTGGAGGCTGCGGGGTCCGTGGGGCCCGTCGAAGATCTCTCGGGGAGTCTCCTGCTCGCCGACCCGCTGCCGCCGATCCCTTCAAGCGGGTCGGAGGGCCTCGATATCCTCGTGCCTACCCTCGAACGATCCTTCCGGACCTCTGGGCAGCTCTACCTGATCCGCCTCCGGGGCGGAAGCGCCACGGCGCGGCTGCCGCTCTCGAGAGGCCGCCCGCTGGGCGACGTCGTGGCCTGGACCGGCGGAGAGCCCCCGCTGCTCGTCTGGGCGGAGCCGGCGGGACGGCGCCAAAACGGAGAGATCTTCGCCGCGCGTCTCGACGCCGCCACCGGTCAACTCGCGGAGCTGTCTCGTGTGAGCTACACGCCTTCCGGATCGCTTCGCCCCGCGGTGACAGGACCGTTCCCCACCGCGGCGTGGCTGGAGACCGTGGAGGTGGGGCGGTTCCGGCTCGTGGTCGGGATGGCCGGCGGCCGGCGCCGCACGGCGCTCCTGAACGCGCCCGAGCTCGACGCCGCCCGGCCGGCATCGGCGGCCGCCTTCGCCGCGGCGGTGATCCTCAGCGTCCTCCCTTTCGCGGCGCTCTTCGCGGCGGTCTTCGGCCTGGC
>DASUAK010000130.1:0-12368 GCA_035763845.1 bacterium
CACCGCTACCATCCGCGGGTCGTCGCGCTCGTGGACGAGACTGCCGCGGAGTCGGTTCGGGCACGTCTGCCGCAGGGTACCACGCTGCTCGCCGGTGCCGGCGCTCTGGTTGAGCTGGCGTCGGTGCCGGCCGAAGTGGTGCTCGTCGGCGTGGTGGGGATCGCAGGGCTGCGGCCGACGCTGGCCGCGCTGCGGGCGGGCCGGGACCTCGCCCTGGCCAACAAGGAGTCGCTGGTGGCCGGCGGGGAGCTGGTGATGCGCGAGGCCCGCGCCCGGGGGCGCCGGGTGCTGCCCGTGGACAGCGAGCACGCCGCCGTCGCGCAGTGCCTGCGCGGCGAGCGCCCCGAGAGCGTCCGCCGTATCGTGCTCACGGGCTCGGGCGGGCCGTTCCTGCGCCGGCCCCTTGAGGAACTTGCGCAGGCCACGCCGGATGAAGCGCGGGCGCATCCCACCTGGAAGATGGGCGCCAAGATCTCCGTGGACTCGGCGACGCTGATGAACAAGGGGTTCGAGGTGATCGAGGCGCACTGGCTGTTCGCGCTGGAGCCCGGGCGGATCGACGTGGTCATCCATCCGCAGAGCGTCGTGCACGCGCTGGTGGAGTTCGTGGACGGGCACTGGAAGGCACAGCTGGCGCCGCCGGACATGCGCATGGTGATCGCCTCCGCCCTCACCGCGCCGGAGCGGCGCGTCCTCGACGCTCCGCCGCTGGAATGGGACCGCATGCAGTTGACGTTTGAACCGCCGGACCCGGCGAGGTATCCTTGCCTGGGGCTGGCCCGCGCCGCGCTGGCCGCCGGCGGCACGATGCCGGCGGTGCTGAACGCGGCGAATGAGGTGGCGGTCGAGGCTTTCCTGGCCGGAGGGATCCGGTTCACGGACATCGCCGCGGCCGCGGCCGAGACGATGGACGCCCATCGCCCCGTCCCCACGCCGTCACTGGACGAGATCCTTGCGGCCGACGCCTGGGCCCGTGACCAGGTCCTGGCCGCCATGAGGTAGCGCATGCCGAATATCATCGCAGCGATCATCGCGTTCAGCGTGATGATCATGGTCCACGAGCTTGGCCACTTCCTGGTAGCCAAGCGCGTCGGGGTCACGGTCTACGCCTTCGCCATCGGCTTCGGTCCGCGGGTGGTGGGGTTTCGCCGCGGGGAGACGCTCTACGCCCTCAACCTGCTGCCCTTCGGCGGCTACGTCCGGATGGCGGGCGAAGATCTGGACGACACCGGCGACGGCGGCAGCTTCCGCCACAAGTCGGTCTGGCAGCGGATGGCGGTCGTATCTGCGGGTCCGGCGATGAATCTCCTTCTGGCCGTGCTGCTCCTCGCGGCCACGGCGCTCGTCGTCGGCGTGCCGGTGGGGGTCAGCAACCGCGTCGGGCAGCTGATGTCCGGGTGGCCGGCTGAGGCCGCGGGCCTGCGGCCGGGGGACGCCATCGTGGCGATCAACGGCGAGACCATGGACAGCGGCCAGGAGGTCATCGACACCATCCACCGCCATCCGGAGAGCGACCTGCGCCTCACCGTCGAGCGCGACGGCGCCCGCTTCGAGATTACGGTCCGCTCCCGGCTGGATCCCCGGCAGAACATCGGTCTCATCGGCTTCCGGCCCGAGGCCGTGCGGGAGCGCATGGGCCCCGTCCGCGCGCTGGGCTGGGCGCTCAGCACCCTGGTCGAGACGGTCCGGATCATCTTCATCACGCTGGTCGGCCTGGTTCGCGAGGGGGGCAAGATGCTCGACCAGCTCGCCGGTCCGGTCGGCGCGGTCCGCTTCCTCGGTGAAGCCGGGGCGGCGGGCGCGGAGATCTTCATCTATACGGCGTCCGCGCTGTCCATCATGATCGGTGTCTTCAACCTGCTGCCGCTGCCCGCCCTCGACGGCGGCCGGCTGCTCTTCCTCGCCGTCGAGGCCGTCCGGCGCCGGCCGGTCGACCCCAGGCGCGAAGGCTACATCCACCTCGTCGGGTTTGCGCTGCTCATCTTGCTGCTGGTAACATTGACCGTACGCGACATCGGCAAGCTGTAGCGCGGGGCGCACGCGGCGACGGCGATGACGATCACTACCACACCCATCCAGGGCGTCCCCCACCGGGCGCGGACGCGTCCCGTCCGCGTGGGCAAAGTCGAGATCGGCGGGGGCGCTCCCGTGTCGGTGCAGTCCATGACCATCACCGACACGCGCGACATCGAGGGCACCCTCGTCCAGATCTACGCCCTCGCGGCGGAGGGCTGCGAGATCGTCCGCCTGGCCGTGCCCGATGCGGCGGCGGCCGAGGCCCTTGCCGGGATCAAGCCCCGCAGCCCGCTGCCCATCGTGGCCGACATCCACTTCGACCACCGCCTGGCCCTGGCCGCCCTCGAGGCCGGGGTGGACAAGCTCCGCATCAACCCCGGGAACATCGGCAGCCGCGCCCGCACACGCATCGTGGCCCGGGCCGCGAAGGAGCGGGGGGTGCCGATCCGCATCGGCGCCAACATCGGCTCGCTCAGCAAAGCCACCCTGCGCAGGTTCGGCCGCCCCAGCGCCGAGGCGCTCGTGGACAGCGCGCTGGAGGACGTGAAGGTGCTCCAGGACCTCGACTTCCACGACATCGTCATCTCGGTGAAAGCCTCCGAGGTGCCGATGGTCATCGACGCCTACACGATGATCGCCGCTCAGGTCACCTATCCGCTGCACGTGGGGGTGACCGAGGCCGGCACGGCGTGGGCCGGCGGCATCAAGTCCGCCACCGGCATCGGCACGATCCTGGCGCGTGGGATCGGGGACACGATCCGCGTGTCGCTCGCGGCCGATCCGGTGGAAGAGGTCAAGGTCGCGTTCGAGATCCTGAAGAGCCTGGGCCTGCGCACGCGCGGGGTGCAGCTGGTGGCCTGCCCGTCGTGCGGCCGGGCCGAGGTGGACATCATCGCCATCGCCCAGGAGGTCGAGCGCCGCCTGGCCCGGATCGACGCCCCGGTGAAGGTCGCCGTGATGGGCTGCGCGGTGAACGGACCCGGCGAGGCCCGTATGGCCGATCTCGGCATCGCCTGCGGACGGGGGATGGGCCTCCTGTTCAAGGGGGGGAAGATCATCGCCAGCCTGCCCGAGGACCGGCTCGTCGACGCGCTCATGGAGCAGGTCGCTCTCGTGGCGCAGGAGAAGGCGGCTCCTCGATGATCCCCTGGTGGGAGGCCGCTCTGCGGATGCTGCTCGCCGTGGCTCTGGGGGGCGTGATCGGCTGGCAGCGGGAGAGCGCCGAGAAGCCGGCCGGCTTCCGCACCCACATCCTGGTCTGCGTCGGTGCGACGCTCTTCACGCTGATCTCTGCGGTGGGCTTCTTCGGTACCGGCGCCGATCCGGCCCGCGTGGCCAGCAACATCGTCGTCGGCATCGGTTTCCTCGGGGCCGGGACGATCTTCCGGACGCAGTCCAGCGTGCAGGGGCTGACCACCGCGGCCAGCCTGTGGGCGGTCGCCGCGATCGGCACGGCCTCAGGGGTGGGCTATTATTTCGGGGCGATCAGCGCGACCGTGATCGTGATGGGCGTCCTCACCCTGCTGAAGTGGTTCGAGGTACGCATCCCGCGCCGCGGGGTGGGGCACGTCGTCATGGTGATGCACGACCGGCCCGGTCAGCTCGGAAGGATCGGCACCGTGCTGGGGGCCTTCGGCGTGAACATCGAGCACGTCGATCTCTCCGCGCGCGTGGACGACAAGGTGGTCCTGGCCCTGGCCACGCGCATCCCGGCCCGGGTCAGCCGGGACGAGATCCTCGTCGCGCTGGGAGACGTGGAAGGCGTGGAAGAGGTGCGCTGGGACGACGGGACCGCCGCGGCATGATCCCGCTGCGGGACGACAATCCGTCGTCCTCCCGGCCGCTCGTCACCTATCTCCTGATCCTGCTCAACGTCCTCGTCTTCCTGTACATGGTCTCCCTCGGCTCGGAAGCGGCGCTGGAGCGCTTCGTCTTCGCCTGGGGCGCCATCCCCGGCGAGATCACGGGGCGCGCCGGGGGGGAGCCGGTGACCGAATACCCCACGCTGATCACCTCGATGTTCATGCACGGCGGGTGGGGCCATCTCCTCGGGAACATGCTGTACCTGTGGATCTTCGGCGACAACGTCGAGGATGTGATGGGCCACGGCCCCTTCCTGGTGTTCTACCTCCTGGCGGGGCTGGCCGCGGTGTGGGCGCACATCCTGACCAGCCCGGCCTCCCGGGTGCCCCTCGTCGGGGCCAGCGGCGCCATCGCCGGGGTGCTGGGCGCCTACCTCGCGCTCTTCCCCCGGGCGCACATCATCTCCCTCGTCGTCTTCGGCTTCTTCTGGCGCACCGTGGCCGTCCCGGCGATGCTCTTCCTGCCGATCTGGTTCCTGATGCAATTCGTCTACGGCGTCGCCTCGCTCGGCGCCGACACGGCCGGCGTGGCCTGGTGGGCCCACATCGGCGGCTTCGCCGCGGGGTTCGTCATGGTCTGGGTCTTCGCCCGCCGGCGGCGCAGCAGGCGCGACTGGCGGTAGGAGCGAACACAGACTTCTGCGCAGAGCCGATCCCATTTCCCGAGGAGGACCCCGGTGCGGCACATCACCGTGGAGGTACTGGGCGGGAAGCCCGTCTACGAGCATGAGGTCGAGATCGTCGAGCGCAAGGGCGTGGGGCATCCCGACTCGATCTGCGACGCGATCATGGACCGGGTCAGCATCGAGCTGAGCCGCGAGTACCTCCGGCGCTTCGGGATCATCCTCCACCACAACATCGACAAGGCGTTCCTCGTCGCCGGCAACGCCGAGATCAAGCTGGGCGGCGGGCGGGTCACCGAGCCGATGCGCCTCATCTTCGGGGACCGCGCCACCTACGAGCTCGACGGCAAGACGATCCCCATCGCCGAGATCGCCACCACCACCGCGAAGCGCTGGATCGCCGGGCACCTGCGCTTCGTCGATCCCGAGGAGCACGTGCGCTACGACGTGCAGATCAAGCCCGGCTCCCCCGAGCTGGTGGACATCTTCAGCCGCGAGACCCCGGGGGCGAACGACACGTCGGGGGCGGTGGGCTACGCCCCGCTCACCGAGACGGAGCGGCTGGTGCTGCAGACCGAGAACTACATGAACTCCCCGCAGTTCAAGCAGACGTTCCCCGAAGCGGGCGAGGACATCAAGGTGATGGGCTTCCGGCGCGGCAAGACGCTCGACATCACCGTGGCCTGCGCCTTCGTCGACCGCTTCATCGACGGCGAGGGCACCTACTTCCGGCGCAAGGGGCAGATGCAGGAGGCGGTGGAGGAGTTCATCCGCGGCGAGGGGCGCACCCTCGACCACGTCAACCTGAACCTCAACACGCTGGACGTCCAGGGCCGGGGGCTCGGCGGGATGTACCTGTCGGTCACCGGAACGTCCGCGGAGAGCGGGGACAGCGGCCAGATCGGGCGCGGGAACAAGGTCAACGGTGTGATCGCGCTCAACCGGCCGATGGGCACCGAGGCCGCGGCGGGGAAGAATCCCGTCTCGCACGTCGGCAAGATCTACAGCGTCATGACGCATCAGGTCGCGGCGAAGATCTACGCGGAGGTGCGGGGCGTCCGCGAGGTCTACGTCTGGATGCTCAGCCAGATCGGCTCGCCGATCGACCACCCGAAGGTCGCGGCGGCGCAGCTCATCCTCGAGAAGCGGGCGCGCGAAGCCGTCGCCCGCCGCAAGGTCACGGAGATCATGGAGCGCGAGCTCGCCAACATCATGACGCTCACGCGCGAGCTGGCGGAAGGGAAGTACCCCGTCGTCTAGTTGAGCCCCGCCCGAGCTGCGATACTGTTTCTCACCCTGGCCGCCGCGACGCTTGGCGCGTGTCAGGTGCGCCGGGAGCCGGCGCCGGAGAGCACCCGCCAGCTGCGCGTGGCCGTCGTGCGGCGCCTCGTCGAGCTGCCCGCGCTCAGCCCCGCCGCCTGGAGTCCCGACGGCGCATCCTTCGCCTTCGCCGCCGGGGACGGCGTCTACGTCACCGCTCCGGACGGCGTCACGCGACAGATCGCCCCGGCCCGCGTGGCCACGGCCGTCTCCTGGTCCGGTCCGCTGAACCTTCTCGCCGTCGTGGACGGCGGGGCGGTGTGGATCATGCGGCCGGACGGCTCGGGCCGCCGCCGCCTCGACCTGCCCGGTTTCGCCAGCGCCGCGGTGTGGGCGCCCGGGGGCGACCGTCTCGGCCTCATCCTGCGCCGCGGCCCGTCCGGCGCCCCGAACTTCGAGCTGTGGCTGGGCAGTCCCACCGGCCAGTTCCGCCGGTTCGTCGCGCGCGCCCCCGCCGGCCGGGCGATGCGGGACCTGCAGTGGTTCCCGAACAGCCTCTACCTCTTCTATGGGCTCTCGCGGCTCGACGACCTCGTCGTCACCGAGGCCTGGCAGGTGCGGGTGGCCTACCCGGACCGCCGGCGCATCCCCCTGATCGGCCCCGCGCTGCAGGTGCGATTGGCCCCCACGGGCGAGGCCGTGGCTTATGTCACGGGGGAGGAGATCGATGACGGGAAGGGCAGGGTCGTCGTCTCGCGGATCGACGGCGGCGGCCGCTTCACGGTCACACCGTCGGAGGGCCGCTACACCGGACTGGCCTGGTCCCCGCAGGGCGACAAGCTGGCGTACGCGGAGGTCACTGACGAAGCCCACGCCCAGATCTGGATCGCCGACGGCGACGACTCCGGGCGGCTCGCCGTGCACAGCTATGCCCTCGAGTTCTCCGATCCCAGCATCGCCCTGTCGATCAGCTGGGCCCCGCGCGGGCGGCACCTGCTCTTCGGCACCAACTCCGGCACGTTTCAGGGGCCGATCTGGATGGCCTCGTTCGAGCGCCGCTGAAGCCGGTCGGCTTGACAAGCGGGCAGGCCGTGCTGAAGATGAGAGGCGATGCCACTCTACGAGTACCGCTGTACGGCATGCAGCCGCATCTTTGAGCGTCACCACGAGGTCGGCGGCAGCCCCGGCGCCTGTCCATTCTGCGGGGGCGAGCCCCGCCGCATCTTCACCTCGGTGGGGCTGATCTTCAAGGGATCGGGGTTCCACACCACCGACTACCGGAAGGCGGCAGGGACGGGCGGCAACGGTGCGGACGGCGCCGCGGTCAAGGACGGGACGAAGGAAAGCGGCAAGACGGACGGCGGCGCGAGCACAGGATCGGGCACGGAGGCGGCCTCGAAGAAGGGAAGTTGATGCGGCCCGCACTGCGGCGGTGGGGACGTGGCGCGCTCACCATGTCCTTTGTGTTTGTCGCCGCCGTCCTGCCCGTGCGCGCCTCGCCCGTCCTCGATCTGCGGGCCGAGCTCGGCGTCGGCGGGTGGATCGTGCCCGGACGGTTCGCCCCGCTGCGCGTCGAAGTGCGCGCGGCGCGCGAGGTGCGGGGCATCCTGGAGATCGAGCTCCGAGGCGCCGCGGGCGAGCGGACGGTCCACGCCTACGCCCTGCGCGTGCCGTCCGCGGGCAGCCAGCAACTCACGGCCGACGTCCTGATCACCGATCCCCGGCGCGGTGTGGTCGTCCGGGTGGTCGGCGAGCGCGCGGCGGAGATCACGGTGCCGATCGGCGCCACCCGCGCGGCCGAGGGGATCGTGGCCGCCGTCACCCACGAACAGGCCGGTCTCGAGTTCCTCCAGTCCTCCGGCGGGAAGCTGCGGCCGGCGTATCTGACGACCGCGGAACTGCCCACCAGCTGGCATGCGTACGAGGCGGTGGATCTCCTGGTGGTGCGGGACCTCGATGCACGGGCGCTCCTCCCGTCCCAGGAGGAGGCGCTGCTGGGCTGGCTCGCGCAGGGCGGTCGCCTGCTCGCATCACCGGGCGGCGGTACTCCGCCGCCCGGTTGGCTGCGGTCCATCCTGCCGGCCGAGATCGTCCTTCCCGCTTCCCTCGCGCCGGACATCTCGATTCCTGTCGTCGGGCTTCGCGCGACTCCGGGCGCTGAGGTGTTCGAATCGTCGGGGCGGCTGTTGGCCGTCCGGGGCAGGTACGGCCGCGGGGTGGTGGAGGTGTGGGCCTTCGATCCGTTCTCGCCCGCCGGCCGGGTCTGGCCCGGGCGCCTGCCGCTGTGGCGCTCGCTGCTCGGCACATTTCGCGAGGCCCCGCCCCTCACCGCGGCGATCGCCGAGGAGCTGCCGCGCACGAGGCCGCTGCCCGGGAGCACGCAGCTCGTCATCGCGCTGCTCTCCGTCGGCTACATCGTCCTTGTGCGCTTCCTGCTGCGCCGCTTCGGCGCCGCCTCCGGAGGATGGGCCGTCCTTGCCGCGGCCGTCGCCGCCGCAGCCATCGTCCTGTACGGCTCAGCCGCAGGCGCGCGGCGGGCCGCCGGCTCGATCGCGCAGGTCACCATCATCGAGGGGCTTGAGGGGACGGCGCGGGCACGCGCCATCACCCTCGTCTCGCTCATCGCCCCCTACGGGGGCGGCGTGGACCTCGCCCTCCCCGCCGGGGCCGGCGTCCGGGCCCTCGGCGCCGCCGAGCTGCGCGTCAGCGACGGAACGGCGGTGTCGGCCGCGGCCCCGCGGACCGAGCCGGGCGTGCTCGAGGTCAGTCAGATCGTGCCCTTCGACCTGCGGGCCTCGGCGGTGGAGGTGAACGGCGCGCTGGAGCTGCGCATCACAGGGGAAGGCCGCCGGCCGTCTCCGGCGGTGCTGTTCCGCTCCGGGCAGGCGTACCGTCTCGGGGAGATGCCGGGGGGCCGGGCGGTGCTCGATCCTGCGCGCTGGGAGGGCGCGGACAGGGTCGCCGGCTTCGGCTCGGAGCTCACCGCGCGCGCGGCCGCCGCGGTGTTCAGGCGTCTGGCTGATTCCGGCGGGGACGGGATATTCCTCGTCGGCGAGACCGCCGATGAGGCGGTGGGCGTGCGCCTGCAGGCGGGAGGGCGGGGCCAGTGGACGCGCCTCGTGGTCGTCCCGGTGGAGCTGCGCCGGTGAAGCTGAACCCGATCGCGCGCGGGGACCTGCGCCGGCGGCTGGCCGGAGGCAAAGCATTGACGATGGTGACGCTCTACCTCTCGGTGCTCGCCCTGCTCGCCTTCCTCTCGCTGCCGCCCGACCTCGGCCGACTCGACGACCTGCGCCAGGAAGGACTGCTGGTCGCCTTCCTCATCGTCGAGACTGTGCTCGCCGCCTATCTCACCTCGGCGTCGGCCTGCGGTGAGATCGCGATCGACGGCGAGAAGTCCGTCGTCGATCTCGCCGCGTCACCGTTCACGCCGCCGGCGGTGGCGCGCGGCAAGGCGCTGACCTCGTTCCTGTTCGCCGCGCTGCTGGTGCTGGTGGCTTCGCCCTTCTCGGTGCTCGTCGCCGGTATCCGGGGCGAGGCGCTGTCCGCGGTGGCCGGCGCCGCCCTCGTCGCGGTGGGCGTGGCCGGCGCGCTCGGCACGCTGGCCGCGCTGTACGGCGCCGTCTTCGAATCGGATTTCGCGCGCAGCTTCGTGCACTGGGCGACGCTCCTCGCCCTCATCGTGGGCGCGACCGCGCTGCCCCCGCCCTGGGATGCCGCGAGCCCCGTGCGCTTGATCGTCCTGCTCGCCCGCCGCGGCCTCCGCCCGGAGGCGGTCGCATCGCTCACCTTCTACGCGCTGCTCACCCTCGCATCCGGCGCGGGCATCGACCGCCGCGTCCGGCGCATCCGCGCCACGGCCCGTCCCTGAGCCCGTCCGGGCACGCGCTTTCGTCCCCCTCCGCCGGGGAGTATAATTTCGCTATGGACGAGGCTTCCACTCTCCTGCACCGTCAGGTGCGCCGGGCGGCGCGCCGCCTCAGCTGGCAGCGCGCCTTCTCTGCCGGTCTGCTGGCCGGCGCCGCGGTGCTGGCCGGCGTGGCCGCCGCCGCGCTCGCCGCGGTGATCATCCCGCTCGATCCTGTCCCTCCCGCCGTCGCCGCCTCGGCCGCCCTGCTTGCGGTCGCCGCCGTTTCCGCGCTCGTCGCCTGGGCCCGTCCCGTCGGGCTGCTCACCGCCGCCTGCCTGCTGGACGCGCGCGCGGGGCTGGAGGAGCGCGCGAGCACCGCGCTGGAGGTCTCCGGCCGTGCGCAGCGCGGCCTGCTCAGCGCCCGCCTGGTCGATGACGCGGCGCGGCGCGCGGGCGCCGTCGATCTGCGGACCGCCTTCCCCTGGCGTGCCCCGCGGACCATGTACGTCATGGCCGCCCTGATGGCACTGCTGCTGGTCTGGCCCACGACGCTCCGCGGCTTCGCCATCCCTGGTACGCCGGCGCACCGGACCCGCGAGGCGATCCGGCGTGAAGGGGGGCGCCTCGAGCAGTTCGCCCGCGCGCTGCAGTCGCGCACGCGCGGCCAGCGGATGCCGCAGTCCCGTCGCGTCGCCCCCGAGATCCGCGACCTCGGTGACAGGCTCCGGCAGGAGCGCATCGACCGCGCGGAGGCGCTGTCGCGGATCGCTGAGCTGTCGCGGCGGATCGAGGAGGCGCGCCGGGAGATCGACGGCCGCCTCGGCCCACAGCGCCCGCAGGACGGTGCCGCCGCTCCGCCGCAGGACCAGCTGCGCCGTCAGGCGCTGCAGCAGCAGATACGCCAGCTGCGCGAGCTGACGAACCGGCTGCAGCAGAGTCCGCAGACCGCGACGCCGGACGCCCTGCAGCGCCTCGGGGAGATCACCCGGGAGGGCGAGGGGGACCAGCCCGCGCAGGCCCGCCGGAACCTCGAGCAGGCACGCGAGCAGCTCGAGCGGGGCAACGTTCCGGGCGCGAGCCAGTCCCTGGAGCAGGCGCTGCGCGAGCTCGAGGGACTCGAGTCGATGCTGGCCGACCGGGAGGGGCTGCGCAGCGCGCAGCGGCAGCTGGAGCGCTCGCAGCAGGCGATCGGCTCGCCGGGCGGGGAGCGCGCGGGAGCCGAGCCTTCCGGCGATCCTTCGGATGCGCAGGACGCTCTCGAGGGTCCCGGAGACCAGCGGCCGTCGCAGGATCCGGGCGCCGACGCGCTGCCGCCGCAGGGCCCGAACGAGGGGACGACGCCAGGCCAAGGACGGCCCGATGAGAAGATGGGCCAGGCCTCGCCGCGGCTGGATGCCGACAGGACCACCGAGCGCGTCCGGGGAGCCCAGTCGGAGGGGCCCGTCAGCTCGGCCGAGGTCCAGGGCGCGGGGCGGCGCGGGACGGCGCGCACCGGCACCCAGGCCGTCGCGCCCACCATCGTGGCGGAGGCCGACCGCGCGATGGAGTCGGCCCGGACGCCCGGACGGTATCGCGCCCTGGTGCGGCGCTACTTCCAACGACTTGCCAGACTGCACTGATCTCACGAGGAGGAGCGCGATGACACCGGAACAGTTCGCCGCCACCTTCGAGCGCATCCGCGCGGAGGTGCGCCGCGTGATCGTCGGGCACGAAGCGCTCGTGGACGACGTGCTGACCGCCTTTTTCGCCGGCGGCCATGTGCTGCTCGAGGGCGTGCCCGGGCTGGGCAAGACGCTGCTCGTGAAGACGCTGGCCCAATCGCTCGAGCTCTCCTTCTCGCGCATCCAGTTCACCCCGGACCTGATGCCGGCGGACATCATCGGCACGAACATCGTGATGCAGGACGCCGAAGGCCGGCGCTACTTCCAGTTCCAGCGCGGCCCCGTCTTCACGCACGTGCTGCTGGCCGACGAGGTCAACCGGGCTACTCCCAAGACGCAGTCGGCGCTGCTGGAAGCGATGCAGGAGCACGCGGTCACCGCGGCGGGCACCTCGTACGTACTGGAGGAGCCGTTCTTCGTCATGGCCACCCAGAACCCGATCGAGATGGAGGGCACCTATCCGCTCCCGGAGGCGCAGCTCGACCGCTTCCTGTTCAAGGTGAAGGCCGAGTTCCCCACGGCGGAAGACCTGGTGGAGATCATCGACCGCACGACCACCGCGGAGCCGCCGCAGCCGCAGGCCGTTGCTTCGGGGGACACGATCAGGCAGATGATCCGTCTCGCGCGTGAGGTTGAGGTCGCCTCCCACGTCAAGGAGTATTGCGCGCGGCTGGTGCTGGCGACGCACCCGGGGGCTACGCGCTCGGCGGACCTCGCCCGGCGGTACGTCCGGTACGGCGCCAGCCCCCGCGGCGTGCAGGCGCTCATCCTGTCCGCGAAGGTGCGGGCCCTCGTCGCGGGGCGTACCAACGTGAGCCTCGGCGACCTCAAGGCGCTCGCGCTGCCGAGCCTCCGGCACCGCATCATCCTGAACTTCGAGGGCGAGGCGGAAGGCATCGACGCCGACGCCGTCATCCGCGGCGCGCTCGACGAGACGCCCGAGCTGGACGCGGCGAGGACGTGAGCACGGCGGCGACGCTCCTCGAGGCGTCGTTCCTGCGGCGGCTGGACCGGCTCGGCCTGCGCAGCCGGCGGGCCATGCGCGGGCTGCTGCGCGGCGAGCGGCGGAGCCCCCGGATGGGGCGCGGCGTGGAGT
>DASUAK010000131.1:0-3946 GCA_035763845.1 bacterium
GGCCACCATGACGCTCCCCGCCGTCTGGGCGTGGGCGCTCGCCCCGGTCGCCTCCTCCCGCGAGCCGCGCGAGACCGCGTTCCAAAAGATCCGCCTCATCGCCTCCGACGAGGTGCTGCGCGGCGCCGCGGCCGCCTTCCGCGAGCAGGGGGGGTGGGCCTCCGGCCTCTCGCCCGCCGCCCCGCCCGAGCAGGACCGGCGCCGGATCGTGCTGGCCGGCACCCTCGCCCAGTTCGACATGTACACGGCTCGGATCGATCCTGCGGTCGGCCGGCCGGTGGCTGAGACGCTGGCCCGAGCCGTGGGCCCGTTGCCGCTGGTCAGGTTTGGTTCGCACATCTTCGACTTTTCTTCCCGGATCTACGTGGCCGGCATCCTCAACAACACGCCGGACTCCTTCTACGACCGCGGCCGCTTCTTCGGGCGTGACACGGCGCTGCGGCGCGCCGAGGAGATCGTTCGCGAGGGCGCGGACCTGATCGAGGTGGGCGGGGAGACCGCCCAGCAGGGCGAGCGGCTCAGCTCGCGCGAGGAGATCGACCGCGTCGCCCCCCTGATCGCCGATCTCACCGGCCGCTTCCCGCTGCCGGTGGCCGTGGACACCTACAAGCCCGAGGTCGCCCGGGAGGCGATCGAGGCCGGCGCGGCGCTGGTGAACGACATCAGCGGCGCGTCCGACCCCGCCATGGCCGCGGTGATCGCCCGGAGCGAGGCGGGCCTCGTCGTGATGCACCTGCACGGCCGGCCCAAGCAGGACTACGAGGACGTGCCGGTGCCCTCGATGATGGATTGGGTAGCCGCGTTCCTGCGCGACCGGACCGACGCCCTGATCGCCGCCGGCGTGAGCCGGGAACGGCTGCTGGTCGATCCCGGGCTGAACTTCGGCAAGCATCCGGCGCGGGATCTGGAGCTGATGGCCCGCCTGCCCGAGCTGCGGAGCCTGGGCTGCCCGATCTTCGTGGCGACGTCGCGCAAGGACTACATCCGGGACCTGCTGCACCTGCATCCTGAAGAGTTGCTGGAGGGGACCGCCGCCGCGGTGGCCTTCGCGGCCGCGCAGGGCGCCGGGATGCTGCGGGTGCACGACGTTCAGGCGATGGTGCGGGTGGCGAGGATGATGGAGTTCTTCACCGGCCGGCGGCCGGTGCATCTCCCTGAGGAGGTCGGCAAGCGTGGACAAGCCGGTCATTGAGCAGGCCGTGCGGGACATCATCGACGCGATCGGCGAGGACGGCGGTCGCGAGGGATTGCGCGGCACGCCGCGGCGCATCGCCGAGGCGTACGAGGAGCTGTTCAGCGGATTGAAGGAAGATCCGAGCTCGCTCCTCGAGGTCGGCTTCGACGACGAGGACCACCACGAGATGGTGGTCGTGAAGGACATCCCCTTCTTCTCGATGTGCGAACATCATTTCTTGCCCTTCCATGGAGTGGCGCACGTCGGCTACATCCCCGCGGGCCGCATCCTGGGGATCAGTAAGGTCGCCCGGCTCGTGGACATCCTGGCGCGCCGCCCGCAGGTGCAGGAGCGGCTGACGTCCCAGGTCGCGGACTTCCTGTGCGAGGGCGGGCTCAAGGCCCGCGGGGCGGCGGTGGTGATCGAAGCGCAGCACCTCTGCATCGAGATGCGCGGGATCAAGAAGCCGGGCAGCAAGGTCGTTACCTCCGCGACGCGCGGCATCTTCCGCGAGGACGCGCGCACGCGCGCGGAATTCTTCGCGATCGTCGAGGGCGGCCGCTGACGATGGCGCAGGTCCGGGCCGCGGGGCGCCCTCCCGCCGACGACCGGCCGCGGGATCGCTCCCGCATCCTCGTCCTGCTCGCGGGGCTGTTCGTCGTGGGCGTGCTGGGCAGCGCCGCGATCGGCTCCGTGCCGGTGGCCCCGTCCGCGATCCTGCGGGCGCTGGGCCTGGGCCCGGAGGTGGATGCGGTCACCCGGACGATCATCCTCCAGGTGCGCCTGCCGCGGATCGTTCTGGCCGCGCTGGTCGGGGCGGGCCTGGCTGCCTCGGGGACCGTCTTCCAGGGCATCTTCCGCAACCCGATGGCCGACCCGTACATCATCGGCGTCTCCGGCGGGGCGGCGCTCGGTGCCACCGCCGCCATCGTCCTGGGGCTCACCCTGACCGTGGGAGGGATCAGCGCCGTCACATTGGCGGCCTTCGCGGCGGCGCTGCTCGTGACGGTGCTCGTCTACCGGCTGGCCTGGTTCCGCGGGGAGGTCGTGGTGGAGCACCTGCTGCTGGCCGGTGTGGCCGTGGGCGCCTTCCTGGCCGCGGTGATCTCCGCCCTGCAGATCTTCGGCGGCCAGAGCCTCCAGCAGGTCATCTTCTGGCTGATGGGGGGCTTCTCGGGGCGCAGCTGGCAGCACGTCCTGCTCACCGCGCCTTACATCGCCGTCGGCTACGCCGCCGCCCGGGTTCTGGCCAGGGATTTGAACCTGCTGGTCCTGGGGGATGAGACGGCGAGGGGCTTGGGAGTGGAGACCGGCCGGGCCCGGGCTATCCTGATCGGGGCCGGGTCTCTCATGGCTGCCGCGGCCGTCTCGGTGAGCGGCTTGATCGGGTTCGTCGGCCTGGTCGTCCCCCACCTGATGCGGCTGGTCGTCGGGCCCGACCACCGGCGGCTGCTCCCCGCCGCGGCCCTGGGGGGGGCCGTGACGCTCCTGGCTGCGGACACCCTCGCCCGCTCGGCCGCGGCGCCGACGGAGATCCCGGTCGGTATCGTCACGGCGGCGCTGGGGGCGCCGTTCTTCCTCTACCTCCTGCGCAGGCACCGCCGGCGCACCTACTGGTCCTGACCGCCGCGTTCCGGTCCTATGCTAGAATGGCCCTAGCGCGCCCGGGTGGCGTAATGGGCAGCCGCGAGGGTCTTAAAAACCCTTGGTCCGCAAGGGCCGTGTGGGTTCGACTCCCACCCTGGGCACCAGAATGACGAAGGGACAGGCTCCCCGGCCTGTCCCGTTTGCTTCCCTGGTCCTGGAGGCGGCGCCCGGATTCGAACCGGGGAGTGGGGGTTTTGCAGACCCCTGCCTTGCCTCTTGGCTACGCCGCCTTGAACGGTTCACTGGAGCGGGAGACGGGACTTGAACCCGCGACCTTCTCCTTGGCAAGGAGACGCTCTACCACTGAGCTACTCCCGCCCGCTCCGCCTCGCCCCAAGGGGGTTTTGGCCTGCCCTTCATTATACTGACGGGTCTCCGAAGAAGAAAGCCCCGGGGACCCCGGGGCTTTGTGGGACACTTTCACCCTCAACTAACAGGAGCGCAGCCCCTGTTACGGGTTGCGGAAGAAGAGGAACCAGACGATCGCAAGTGCGACGATCCACCAGATCCAGTCCAACGTGTCCTCCCTCCCTCCTGTTAAGTAATCGCCCTCTCTTTCGCTATGCCCGGGAGGAGTCCTCCGCAGGCATAGGGTTGGCGGGCAACAACAAGGAGGGTCGAGGAGCGTCTATCACGGCTTCAAGAGGATCCAGACGAGTACCACGGCGAGGAGAATGAACAGCGCTGCCTCCAAGGTTTGTGCCTCCTTCCGGCCGTAAAGTCGTCCTCCCCTTCGCCTCACCCCCGGCGAGTCCTCCGCGGCCGCGCGCCCCGCAGGCTTGAAAGCGGGTGGGGGCGCGCCTATAATACGGGTTGCGTAAGCGCCCACGTAGCTCAGGCGGTAGAGCGTGTCCTTGGTAAGGACAAGGTCACCGGTTCGAATCCGGTCGTGGGCTCCACCAGCGTGACTCGTCACTCGCCGATCGTGCCAGCGGTCGGCGGTGGACGAGTCATTATCACGAAATCACGCGGTTCCTGAGGGAGACGATGGCCAAGGCGAAGTTCGAGCGGACCAAGCCCCACGTGAACATCGGGACGATCGGGCACGTGGACCACGGGAAGACGACGCTGACGGCGGCGATCACGCACACGCTGGCGGGCCTGGGGACGACGCAGGCGAAGGGG
>DASUAK010000132.1:0-5949 GCA_035763845.1 bacterium
CGACGACGGCATCAACTCGCCGGGCATCGCGGCGCTCGTCCATGCGTTCGAAGCCGCGGCCGAGGTGTTCGTGGTCGCGCCGGAGCACGAGCGCAGCGCCACCGGCCATGCCATCACCCTGCACAAGCCGCTGCGGGCCACCCCGGCCGGCATCCCCGGCTCGGCTGCCCGTGCCTGGGCGACGAACGGGACGCCCGCGGACTGCGTGGCCCTGGGTATGCTCGACCTGCTGGAGGATCGGCCGGACGTGGTCGTCTCGGGCATCAACGTCGGACCGAACATCGGGCGGGACCTCACCTATTCGGGGACGGTCTCGGGGGCGATGGAGGGCGCCATTTTCGGCGTGCCGAGCATCGCGGTCAGCATCGGCGCGTTCCGCAATCCGGTCTTCACCGTGGCCGCAGCCTTCGCCGTCGCCCTCGCGGAGGCCATCCTCGAGCACGGCCTGCCCGACGACACGCTGCTCAACGTGAACGTCCCGAACCTGCCGCGCAAGGAGATCGCCGGGGTGGCGGTCACTCATCAGGGCACCAAGCGCTACATCAGCCGTTTGGAGAAGCGCTCCGATCCCCGGGGGCGTGCCTACTACTGGCTCACGGGCGAGCCGGCGCCGCAGCCCGACGAAGAGGGCACCGACTCCTGGGCGCTGGCCCGGGGGCAGATCTCGGTGACCCCTATCGGCCTCGACCTGACCAACGAGCGGCTCCGGGAGGCGCTGGAGCGCTGGGGGCTGCGCGTGCCGGGAGGAGGAGACGGCGGGAGTCCCTAGAACCTCAACCGCGGCGTTCTGATCGTCGCCGCATACGTCGAACCTTTCGTCGGAGCATCGGATGGTCAGGTTTCAGGACGTCAGCAAGTTCTACTCCAACGGCGTCGTCGCCCTCCGCGACATCTCGCTGGCCGTGGATCCCGGGGAGTTCGTCTTCATCGTCGGGCCCACCGGCACCGGCAAGTCTACCCTGCTCAAGCTCGTCTACCGTGAGGAGATCCCGTCCACCGGCAAGGTCTACGTGGCCTGCCGTGATGTGGGGCGGCTCCGGCCGCGCGGGATCGCGGGCTTGAGGCGGAGCCTCGGCGTCGTCTTCCAGGACTTCAAGCTGCTGCCGGGACGCACCGTCCTCGAGAACGTGGCGTTCGCGCTGCGGGTCACGGGCGCCCCGCGCGATGAGATCCGGCCGCGGGCGGCGCGCGCCCTCGATCTGGTAGGCCTGTCCGACCGGGCCGGCGCTCTGCCCGCCCAGCTGTCCGGCGGCGAGCAGCAGCGGGTGAGCATCGCCCGAGCGATCGTGAACGACCCGCCGATGCTGCTGGCCGACGAGCCCACGGGCAACCTCGATCCGAACTCGTCGTGGGAAATCATGCAGGTGCTCTCCCGGATCAACCTCCGCGGGACCACCGTGATCATGACCACCCACAACAAGATGATCGTGGACATCCTCCGCCGGCGGGTCGTCCAGCTGGCGGGCGGCGCGGTCGTGCGCGACGAAGCACGGGGGCTCTACGCGCTCGATGCGTGACGCGCCGCTGGTCGCCTCCGCGCTGTCCTTCGCCGGCGACGCCTGGATGAGCTTCCGCCGCAACGGCCTGATGACGGCGGCCGCGGTGACGACGATCACCGTCGCGCTGCTCGTCGTGGGCACGGCCGTGCTCCTCGGCCTCAACCTGGCCCGGGTGGCCACGGTGGTCGAGGAGCAGGTCCAGGTGGTGGCGTTCCTCCGGGAGGACCTGGATGCGGCGCAGATGGAAGCGGCCCGCGCGGCAGCGGCGGCCCTGCCCGGCGTGCACGCGGTCCGGTTCGTCGGCCGCGACGAGGCGCTCCGCCGCCTGCAGGCCCACCTGGGCGAGGGGAATACCTTCGCCGACCTCGTCGCGACGAACCCGCTGCCCGACTCCCTTGAGCTGGTGCTTGTCGATCCGTCGCGCGCCGCCTCGGTTGCGGCGGAGGTCGCGCGGCAGCCGGGGATCACCGACGTTGGCTACGGGGGCCAGGTCGTCGACCGGCTGCTCGCCCTCACGCGCGGGATCCGCCTCCTCGCCGCGATGCTCACCCTGTTCCTCGCCGGGGTCGCGCTGATCGTGGTCGTCAGCACACTGCGCCTGACCGTGATCGCCCGGCGCCAGGAGATCGAGATCATGGCGCTGGTAGGCGCCACGCGGTGGTTCATCCGCTGGCCGTTCGTCCTGGAGGGGCTGTTCGAGGGGATCGCCGCGGGGGCGCTCGCCGTGCTGGTGCTCGGCGCCGTGTACACCGCCGGCATGCTGCGGCTGCAGGCTACGATGCCGTTCCTGCCGCTCGTTTCGCCCTCCGACGCCGTCCTGCCCTTGCTCGGATGGGTGCTGGCGGCGGGTCTGGGGGTGGGGGCGGCGGGCAGTCTGATCGCCGTCCGCCGCTTCCTGACGACATGAGACGCCTGCTCCCCGCGCTCCTCATCGTGCTCCTGGCCCTCCCGCCGGCCGCGGCGTCGAATGACGGCGTCTCCACGGCCTCGCTCGCGGACCGGCGCACACAGCTGCAGCGCCTGCTCGACCGGCTCACCCGCTCGAAGCGGCAGCTGCGGGAGGTCCGGCGGCAGGAGCGGCGCGTGCTGTCGGAGCTGGAGGATCTGGACCGGTCGCAGGAGGCCACCGAGCAGCGCCTGGATGAGCTGGCGCGGGAACTGGCCGGCTCGCGAGCCGCAGCCCAGGCCGCGGCGGCGCGCCTCGCGGTCACCGAGCGCGCACTGGCCGAGCGCCGCGCGCGCCTGCGCGGCCGGCTGCGCACGCTGTACATGTACGGCCGCACCGGCTACGTCGACGTCCTGCTCGGCTCCGCGGACGTCGCCGAGTTCGTCACCCGGTGGCATTTCGTCTCGACCATCGTCGGCGCGGACGGCCGGCTGATCCGCGAGCACGCCCTGGCCGCGCAGGAGCACCGCACGCTGCTGGCCGCCCTCTCTCAGCAGCAGGCGCGCCTGGGGGCGGTGGCGGCCGAGACGGCCCAGCGGCGGCGGGAGGTGGAGGCGCGGGAGCAGGCGAAGCGCAGCGCGCTGGCCCGTCTACGGCAGGAGCGGGCCGCCTTCGAGCGGATGGTCCGGGAGTTGGAGGAAGATTCCCGCCAGCTGGAGGCTCTCATCCGCCGCAGCCAGGGCGCCGGCCGCCGCGGGGTCGTCCTGGCGCGCAGCCTGGCCGGTTTCATCTGGCCGGCGCGGGGGGTCTTCACCTCGGGCTTCGGGATCCGCCGCCACCCGATCTTCCGGGTGCGGCGGATGCACACGGGCCAGGACATCGCGGCGCCGTACGGCACCGCGGTGCAGGCCGCCTCCGACGGCCGCGTCATCTACACGGGGTGGTTCGGCGGATACGGGAAGATCGTCGTCATCGACCACGGGGACGGCATCTCCACGCTCTACGCCCATCTGTCCAGGATCCTGACCCGGCGGGGCGCCGCCGTGCGGCGGGGCCAGGTGGTCGGCCGGGTCGGAAGCACGGGCTACAGCACAGGCCCCCACGTCCACTTCGAGGTGCGGGTGAACGGCCGCCCGATCGATCCGAGGACCTCGCGCCGGTAACGGCGCGAGGGGCCCTTCGCTCTCCGCACTTCATCGACTACAATGGGTGTCATGAACATGCGTCTATGGCCTTCCCGTCGTGTCGTCGTTCCCGTGCTGCTGCTCGCACTCTTCGCGGGCGCGACCATCGGCTGGTACGCGCTCGCCTCGCGGAGCCAGGCCGCTACCGTGCCCAGCGCCCAGGGTCGCCGGCTGCTGGACGCAGTGGTGCAGCAGGTCCGCACCGTGTACATCAAGCCGAACGTCTCCGAAGAGCAGCTCTACACCGGCGCGATCAAGGGCCTCCTGGCCGAGGCGGGGGAGAGCTGCGCCGGGCTCGTCGCCCAGCCGCCGCCCGCCGGGGAGGCGAAGGCGCGCTTCCACGCACTGCTCGTCCGGGTCGCGGAGCGCTGCCCGTCGAGCGGGCGCACGGCGGACGACCTGTACCTGGCGGGCGCGAAGGGCATGCTCGATTCGCTGGGCGACCAGTACACCCGGCTGATGGAGCCCAGCGCCTTCAAGATGTTCATCCAGGACACCCAGGGCTTCTTCACGGGGATCGGGATCTACATCGACGTGCGGGACGACTTTCCGCTCGTCGTCCAGCCGATCGAGAACACGCCGGCCTCGCGCGCAGGGCTGCGCGCCGGCGACCGCATCGTGGAGGTGGACGGCGTCTCCACGAAGGGGATCTCGCTGCAGGAGGCGGTGACCCGCATCCGCGGCGCCGAGGGGACCACGGTACGACTCCGGCTGCGCCGGGGCGACCGGGAGGTCCCCGTGAGCATCGTGCGGGCGCGCATCACGATCGTCGCCGCGGAAGGGCCGGAGGGCCTCGACGCCGCCACGCGGGCGGAGCTGGCGCGCGCGAAGATCGGCTACGTGAAGCTGGTCACCTTCAACCACGAGCGGGCGGACGAGGAATTCGACCGGTTCGTGGCGCAGGCCCGGCGGGAGGGCGCGAAGGCGCTCATCTTCGACATGCGGACGAACGGTGGCGGGCTGCTGGATCAGGCCGTGCGGATCGCCAGCCGTTTCGTGCCGACGGGCCAGCCCGTGCTGCACGTCAACGACCGCAACGGCCGCCAGAGCACGGAGCGCGCCATGCGGACCGGGAAGATCATCCTGCCCACCGTCGTGCTCGTGAACGAGTTCTCGGCGAGCGCCTCCGAGATCGTGGCGGGCGCCCTCCAGGACAGTGGGACGGCCACGATCGTGGGCGTGAACACCTTCGGCAAGAACCTCATCCAGTCGATCGTCGACCTCCCGATGGACGCCGGGGCGGCGATCACCTCGGCGAAGTGGCTGACCCCGAAGAATCAGGACGTCGGCGGCAAGGGGTTGACCCCCACCGTCGTGGCCGGCGAGGGCGAGGAAGCGCTGCGCGAGCGGCTCAAGGGCCGGCCCGAGGCGGAGGTCGAGCAGCGGATCCAGCGGATGCGCGCCGATCAGCTGCGAGCGGCGGTGGAGATCTTGAAGAAGCGGCTGCAGCGCGGCGAGCGCCTCGCGCCCGCGGCCTGAGATGGCCCGGCGCCGGCGGCGGCCCTTCCCGAAGCCTCTGGTCACGCTGTCCGCCGGGGTGGTCGTCCTCGGCCTGCTGCTGGGGCTGGGGCTGGCCGGCGGCTATCTGCGCCTGGGTCCCCGCCTGCCCACGGCCTCGCCGACCGTCGCACAGCCGCCCGCTGCACGGCCGCCCGCCGTGCGGCTGGCTCCCGCCCCGCGGCCCATGCCGCCCGAGCCCCGTCCGGCGCGGCCCCAGCCGGCGGGCCGGCTGGCCGTCATCTTCGATGACGCGGGGGGCAGCCTGGAGGATCTCGACGAGATCATCGCCCTGGCCCGCCCCGTGACCGTCGCGGTGCTGCCGGGGCTGCGCTACTCGCGGGAGGTCGCCGAGCGCGCCCGGGCGGCGGGACTGGAAGTCTTCCTGCACCTGCCGCTCGAGCCCGAGGACGGCGCCAAGGCGATGGGCCCCGGAGGGATCGCGGTCGCCATGTCCGACGCGGAGATCGAGGCCAGCGTCCGGAACAGCGTGGCTGGCGTGCCCGGGATCGTGGGCGTGAACAACCACATGGGGTCCAGGGGCACCGCCGACCCGCGGGTGATGCGCGCCGTCCTGCGGGTGGTGAAGGAGGAGAACCTGATCTTCGTGGACAGCGTCACGTCCTCCCGTACCGTGGCCGGCCGCGTGGCCGCCGAGATGGGCATCCGCTCCGCCTCCCGTCACGTCTTCCTCGACAACGAGGACGACCCGGCGGTGATCCGGGCCCAGCTGCGACGAGCTCTGACCCTGGCCCGGCGCAGCGGCGGCGCGGTGGCGATCGGACATGCCAGCCGCCTCACCGCGCAGGTGCTGCGGGAGATGCTGGACGAATTCGATACCGCGGGCATCGAGCTCGTGCCCGCATCCGCGCTCGCGCGCTGA
>DASUAK010000133.1:0-4742 GCA_035763845.1 bacterium
GGTCGACCAGATAGCCCAGGGCCACGAACTGCATCCAGGAGCCGGTGTTGCTGACGACCATCCCGGTCCACAGCAGCCGGAAGTTGCGGTGACGCAGCGGGGCGAACGGCGAGGCGGGGACGGCGGCCGGCGCGGCGGTCAAAGAGTCGTCGGGCACCCTCTCATTCTAGCGTGGGGCAGCGCCAGGTCACCATCGACCTGACGTGTCCCACGTTCGGGGCGGCTACTTGACCTTGGCCGGCATGCGCTCCGGCGCCGCCGGCGCAGCGGCCTCCACGATGGTGCTCCGCCGGCTGATGACGACGGCGACGATGACGAGGGCGAGGGCCAGGCCCACGACACTGTACCGCACTCCGGGCGCCAGCGGCCGGATGACGATCGGCGCGATGAGGATCGCGACCAGGTTCATGACTTTGATCAGCGGGTTGAGGGCGGGGCCGGCGGTGTCCTTCAGCGGATCACCGACCGTATCCCCGATCACAGCGGCCTTGTGCGCCTCCGTCCCCTTCCCGCCCAGGTAACCATCCTCGATCTTCTTCTTGGCGTTGTCCCACGCGCCCCCGGTGTTCGCCATGAACACCGCAAGGAGCTGGGCCGTCAGGATCGCGCCGGCCAGGTACGCGCCCAGCGGCCCGGCGCCCAAACCGAAGCCGACCAGCACCGGCACCGCGATCGAGACGAGGGCGGGACCGAGAAGCTCCCGCTGCGCGGCCTTGGTCACGATGTCCACGCTCCGCGAGTAGTCCGGCCGGGCGTTGCCCTCGAGCAGCCCTGGGATCTCCCGGAACTGCCTGCGCACCTCTTCCACCACGAGGAAGGCGGTGCGCCCGACCGCCCGGATGAGGAACGCCGACACCAGGAACGGGACCGCCCCGCCGATCAGCAGGCCGATGAAGATGAGCGGGAGATTCACCTGGATGCCGACCCGGGCCAGCATCTCGCCGGCGCGGTCCGCGCCCGCCGCCGTCAGCTCCTGGACCGTGACGAACAGCCGGGCTTCGTCGATGAACGACCGGAACAGGGCGATCGCGGCCACGACCGCGGTGGCGATGGCAAAACCCTTCGTCAGCGCCTTGGTCGTGTTGCCGATCTGGTCCAGCCGGGCCACGATGCGGCCGGCCAGCGACTCGCCGCGCTCCACGCCCGACATCTCGAAGATGCCGTTGGCGTTGTCGACGATCGGGCCGAAGGTGTCCTCGGCGAGGATGAACCCGGTCGTCGTGAGCAGCCCCAGGCCGGCGAGCGCGATCCCGTAGGCCGCCAGGGCCACGTCCCCGCCGAAGATGGCGAACGACGCGACCAAGGTCACCGCGATCGCCAGGATCGCCCACACGGTGCTCTCCAGCCCGGTCCCCAGGCCCGTGAGCAGCATCGTCGCCGGACCGGTCTTGGTCGAGTAGGCGATCTCGCCCACGGGGGCGCGGTCAGGGTGCGTAAAGAACTCGGTGAGCCACCCGATCGCGACGGCCAGCACGATGCCGACGAAGGTGGCCAGCCCGAACCGCCAGCCGAGCGCCCCCGTGACCGGATCACGGAGATAGATGAGCGCGATCGCGCCGAATCCGACGGTGGAGAGGATCGCGGCGGTCCAGAAGCCGGCGTTGATCGGCTTCATCGGGTCGCCGATCTCCTCGTCCTTGCCGCGCACGACCCAGGTCCCGACGAGGGAAGCGAAGACGCCGATCGCGCGGACCAACAGCGGGAAGATGATGAGCTTCAGGGCGAAGGCCCCGGCGGCGGCCGGTCCTCCGTACCGGGTCACGAATCCCGGATCGAGCAGCGTCGCCGCCCCCAGGATGATCGCCGCGACCAGCGTGACCTCATAGCTCTCGAAGACGTCGGCAGCCATCCCCGCGCAGTCCCCGACGTTGTCCCCCACGTTGTCCGCGATCACCGCGGCGTTACGCGGATCGTCCTCGGGGATCCCCACCTCCACCTTGCCGACCAGGTCCGCGCCCACGTCGGCCGCCTTCGTGTAGATGCCGCCGCCGACGCGCATGAACGCCGCGACCAGCGAGCCTCCGAACCCGAAGCCGACCAGCACCCGCATCGCGTTCTCGCGGAACAGCATGAACATGATCGTCGCGCCCAGCAAGCCCAGCCCGACGGTGAACATCCCGGAGATCGTCCCGGCCTGGAAGGCGATCTGCAGCGCCTCCCGATAGCTGCGGCGCGCCGCGCTGGCCACGCGGACATTGCCGTGCACGGCCGAGGTCATGCCGACGTACCCCGCCCCGTAGGAGGCGAAGCAGCCCAGCAGGAACGCCCCCGCGATCCCGAACGCCAGCACCGGCTGCTCCGCGTAGATCGGCCGGTACATCAGGTAGAGGCCGGCTGTGACGACAGCGATGAAGAGGAGCATCGTCCGCAGCTGGCGGTTGAGGTAGGCCATGGCCCCCTCCTGGATGGCGGTCGCGACGGCGACCATGGAGGCCGGGCCGGGATCACGGCTCATCACCCGGCGCCGCAGAAACCATCCGTAGAGCAGGGCCACCGCGGCGCTGGCCAGGACGATCCACAGCAGCGTCGTCTCCAGCGGGCCGAACGGCGGAAGCGCGATCGAGGATTCGCTCATCGTCTGCTCACCGCGTTGATCGAGGTCATCTCCTCTAGAGCAGAGGAGCTATGACGATCGAGACAATGGCCATTAGCTTCAGCAGGATGTTCAACGACGGGCCGGCCGTATCTTTGAACGGGTCGCCCACCGTGTCGCCGACCACCGCCGCCTTGTGGGCCTCCGAGCCCTTCCCGCCGAACTGTCCCTCTTCGATGAACTTCTTCGCATTGTCCCAGGCTCCGCCGGTGTTGGCCATCATCACCGCCATCATGAAGCCGGTGACGATGGACCCCGCGAGCACGCCGGCCAGCGCCGCGGTGCCCAGGAGGAACCCCACGGCCACCGGCACCACGACCGCGGACATCCCGGGGATGATCATCTCCCGGATCGCCGCGGCAGTGGAGATGGAGACCGCACGGGCGTAGTCCGGTGCAACCCGTCCCTCCAGCAGGCCGGGCGTGTCGCGGAACTGCCGGCGGACTTCGTGCACCATCTGCATCGCCGCGCGCCCCACGGCCGCCATCGTGAACGAAGAGAAGACGAAGGGCATCGCCCCGCCGATGAACAGCCCCAGCAGCGTGGTGGGCGACAGCATGTCCACCGTCTCGAGGCCCACGACCTCGGCGTAGGAGACCAGGAAGACGAGCGCGGTCAGCGCCGCCGACCCGATCGCGAAGCCTTTGCCGATGGCCGCGGTGGTGTTGCCCACGGAGTCCAGGGACTCCGCGCGCCGCCGGACCTCGCCCCCCAGGTGCGCCATCTCTGCGATCCCCGCGGCGTTGTCGGCGACGGGGCCGTAGGAGTCGGCGGCGAGGGTGATGCCGAGTGTGGAGAGCATCCCCACCGCGGAGATCGCGATACCGTACAGGCCGCCGAAGTGGTAGGCCAGCAGGATCGCGGCGCCCACGGCGGCGACGGGAATGAGGACGCTCTGCATCCCCAGGGCGATCCCCTCGATGATGTTCGTCGCCGATCCTGTCAGGGCGGCCTCGGCCAACCGCCGAGTGGGCCGGTAGCCCGCCGAGGTGTAGTACTCCGTCGCGTATCCGATGACGATGCCGGCCAGCAGGCCGGTGAGGAAGGCCCAGTACATCCCGAGCCCTCCGAGCATCAGGTAGATGGCGGCACCCGAGAGCAGCGCGGTCCACACCGTGGCGCCGATGATGCCGCGGTTCAACGCCTTGTGCGCGGACTCGTTCCCGCGGACCCGCACCATGAACGTCCCCAGGAGGCTGCCCACGATACCCAGGGCCGCAAGCACAAACGGCAGGGTGACGAGCCCCTGGTCCGCCGCGTTCACGCCGAGGGCTACGGCGGCGATCAGCGAGCCGACATAGCTCTCGAAGAGGTCGGCGCCCATGCCGGCGACGTCCCCGACGTTGTCTCCGACGTTGTCGGCGATGACCGCCGGATTGCGTGGGTCGTCTTCGGGGATACCGGCCTCCACCTTGCCGACGAGATCGGCGCCGACGTCGGCGGCCTTGGTGTAGATCCCGCCACCCACGCGTGCGAAGAGGGCGACCGAAGACGCGCCGAAGGAGAAGCCGAAGACCGTGTTCGCGTCGCCGAAGATCCGGAACAGGGCCAGGACGCCGAGCAGGCCGAGCGAGACGACCCCGAATCCCATCACCGCGCCCGACCGAAAGGCCATGATGAGCCCGGCGTTGAGGTCGCTCTTCACCGCCCACGCCGTGCGGGAGTTGGCCAGCGTGGCGATGCGCATCCCGAGATTGCCCGCCAGGATGGAGAGGACCGCACCGGTGACGAAGGAGACCGCCAGCTCGAGGTCGAGGGCGAGCCAGAGCAGGACGGCCACTACCAGGACGAAGCCGGCCAGGACGCGATATTCCCGGGCCAGAAAGGCCATCGCCCCGGCGCGGATGGCGCCGGCGATCTCGCGCATCCGCTCGTTACCCGCGTCGGCGCCCCGGATCCAGGAGGCGGTGGCGAGGGCGTAGGTAAGGCCCGCCGCTCCGACGACCAGGACGGCATACCACATCGAGTTGAAGTCCGTGAGCGTCATAGACCCCTCGCGGGAGGATTGGCCTACCAGGGATCGGAGTAGCGCTCTTCCTTCCACGGATCGGCGTGGTTGTGGTAGCCGTTCCGCTCCCAGAAGCCCCGCCGGTCCTGGGCCATCAGCTCCAGTCCCCGCACCCACTTCGCGCTCTTCCAGAAGTACAGC
>DASUAK010000134.1:0-5508 GCA_035763845.1 bacterium
GCGCCCAAGACGCTCAACGACCTGCTCGATCCGAAGTGGAAGGGCAAGATCGTGATGCCCGATCCCAACGTCCACACCACGACCGCGGTCTGGGTGGCCAACCTCGAGAAGCAGATGGGCGCGCAGTTCAAGCCCTTCATCGAGCGCCTGGCCGGCCAGGTCACGCTGGCGGAGTCGTTCCTTCCCGTCGCCCAGAAGGTCATCGTCGGGGAGTTCCCGCTCGGCATCAGCTACGTGAAGTACGTGCACGTCTTCGGCAAGGACGGAGCCCCGCTGGACTACGCGCGGATCAGCCCGGTGCTGGCCGAAGCGCACCACGTGGCGATCGGCGCCAAGGCGCCCCACCCCAACGCCGCGCGGCTGTTCGTGGACGTCTTCACATCGCGCCTGGGGCTGCTTGCGCTGGCCCAGGCCGGTGAGTTCGTCCTCGTGCCGGGTGTCTACCCGCCCATCAAGGACGCGGACAAGCTCAAGATCGTGATGATGGAAGACCTGGACGAGGCGGAGCTGAAGGCGTTCCGCGACGGCACGGGCCAGATCTTCCGGAGGCGCTGAGGCATCGCGACCACCACCGCGCCGGAGCGGCGGCTCGAGCTGCCGGCGCGCCGCATCGATCCCGTCGTCGCCCTCGCCGTGGGGGTCGGGGCGCTGCTCGCCTTCCTCGCCCTGTACCCCACGGCGATGCTGTTCTACGGCAGCGTGAGCGATGCGCCGCTGGGGCTCACGGGCACCCTCACCCTCGAGCACTACCGGCGGGCCTACGGTGATCCGGAGACCTACCGCCTGATCGGGAACTCTTTCCTCTTCGCCGGGGGAGCCGCCGCGCTGTCCATCCTCGTCGCCGGCCTGCTGGCCTGGATCACCATCCGCACGGACGCGCCGGGGCGCGGCGTGTTCGAGCTGGTAGCGCTCGTACCCAACGTCCTGCCGCCCCTGCTCACCTCCACGGCCTGGGCGCTGCTGCTCAGCCCGCGCATCGGACTGATCAACCTCGCCATCCTCCGGCCGCTCGGCCTGCCCCCGTTCAATGTCTACTCCATGCCGGGGATGATCTTCGTCGAGGGGCTCGTCCTGGCGCCGCTGGCCTTCCTGATCATCTCCGCGGCCCTCCGAACGATGGACCCGTCGCTGGAGGAAGCGGCGCGGGTGGCGGGGTCTCATCCCCTCGGGTCGGCCTGGCGGATCACGCTGCCCATCGTCCGGCCGGCGATTCTCGCGGCCGGACTGCTCAACTTCGTGCGGGCCATCGAGAGCTTCGATACGCCGGCGATCCTCGCCATCCCGGCCCGCATCGAGGTGTTCACCACCAAGATCTTCAGCGAGGCGATCTCGGCCTACCCGCCCAACCACAACCTCGCCGCCACGTACGCGATGAGCCTCCTCGTGATCACGCTGGCCCTGGTCTATCTGTACCGGCGCCTGACCGCGCGCAGCGAGCGGTTCGTCACGGTCTCCGGGCGCGGCTACCGGCCCCACGCGATCGCGCTGGGCCGCTGGCGCTACGCCGCCTCGCTGCTCGCCCTGGGGCTGCTGGCGCTCATCGTGCTGCTGCCGTTCGCGGTGCTGCTGCTGACCTCGCTGCTGCCGTTCTACTCCGTCCCTTCCTGGGAGACACTCGGCCAGCTGACGGCGCGGCACTACGCCTATCTCGTGGACAACACGCGGGTGGCGCGGGCGCTGCGCATCAGCTTCGCGCTGGCCGTGGGCGGGGCCACGCTGGGGATGGTCCTCGCCTCGCTGGTGGCCTACATCACCGTGCGCACCCGCCTGGCCGGGCGGGGTCTGCTCGAGGTCCTGACCTTCATCCCCTGGGCCTTCCCGGGGACGGCGCTGGCCATCGGCCTGCTGTGGGGGTACGTCCGCCTGCCCGTGCCGATCTACGCCACCGCCTGGATCCTGCTCATCGCCTACATCACGCGGTTCCTCCCCTACGGCCTGCGGGCGATGACGAGCACGATCGTGCAGCTGCACGCGGAGCTGGAGGAAGCCTCCCGCATCTGCGGGGCGGGGATGTTCGCCACCTTCCGGCGCATCCTCTTCCCACTGCTCAGGCCCGGGTTCATGGCCGGGTGGGCGATCCTGGTGACGATCTTCATGCGGGAGTTCAGCACCTCGCTGTTCCTCTATACCCCGCGCTCCGAGCCGGTGGGGCCGCTGCTGTACCATCTGTGGATCGACGGGCAGCAGGGACGGATGGCGGCCCTCGGGGTCGTGGTCAGCCTGGCGTCGGTCGCCCTGGTGGCCCTGGCCCGGCGGGTGAGCCGGACGCAGGTCTCCGGCTAGCTCAGTCCGCGGGCAGATGGGGCAGCAGGATGAGATTCCTCGGGTCGATCCCGGCGTAGATCCCCTCGTCCACTGACAGGAACTCCGTGCCGTAGGCCAGCAGATGGGTGTCGCCCAGCGCAACGCGGTACTTCACGCGGGTCCCTTCGAACAGCGCCGTCAGCACCTTCCCCGCCAGCACGTTCCCGTCGGGCGGCCGCTGGCGGCTGAGCCGGACGTGCTCGGGCCGCACCGCGGCCACGACCGAGGCGCCGGGGGTGGCATGGTCGGCGGAGGTCGCGGAGAGCGGGCCGAAGGCGGTCTCGATCATCACCGCCCCCCCGTTGACGGAGGCGACCGTCCCGGTGACGTAGCTGATCTCGCCCAGGAAGGCCGCGGTGAAGGGGCTGCGCGGGCGGGCGTAGAGGTCCTGAGGGGTGCCAAGCTCGACGATGCGGCCGTGCTGCATGACCGCGACGATGTCCGAGAGCGCCAGGGCCTCGAGCTGGTCGTGCGTCACGTACAGCGTGGTGATCCCCAGGCGGCGCTGCAGGCCGCGCAGCTCCTCGCGGACTTGCTCGCGCACCTTGGCGTCCAGGTTGGACAGCGGCTCGTCGAGGAGGAGGACTTCAGGCCGGTACACCAGGGCGCGGGCCAGGACGACCCGCTGCTGCTGGCCGCCGCTGAGGAATGGCCCCGGACGGTCCTCCAGGCCGGAGAGCCCGACGAGGGCGAGGACGTCCCGGACGCGCTCGGCGACCTGGCGGGAAGGCATCCCGCGGACCTCCAGGGGATAGGCCACATTCTGGAAAACGGTGAGGTGCGGCCAGATCGCGTACGACTGGAACACCATGCCGACGTTCCGCCGCTCCGGAGGGACCGAGATGCGCCGGGAGCGGCTGAACAGCAGGCGGTCGTCGAACAAGATCTCCCCGTCGTCCGGACGCTCAAGCCCGGCGATGCAGCGCAGGGTCGTCGACTTACCGCAGCCGCTCGGACCGAGCAGGGTGACGATCTTCCCGTCGGGGACGTCGAGGTTGACGCGGTTGACCCCTCCGGTGGCCTGCCGGCCGACGCGGTAGGTCTTCACGAGGTTCGCGAGCCGGATCCCGGGCATGGGTTGCGAAAGCGTTGGCTCATTCTAGCATGGGGGCGGTGCGGGCGGAAACGAACGAGGGCGGGTCCGAGACCCGCCCCCAACGCAGTTGCTCACGAACTAGCGAACCGGCGTCACCGGCTGAACCGGGAGGTAGGCGGCCAGCTTGCTGAAGATCTCGTCGCGGTGGATGCCGTACTTCTCGGTGACCTTCTTCACGAGAAGCTCTGCATCTCCGTCGATCGCCGTTACATCCTGCTCAGACAGGTTGGGCCAGACCTCCCGCAGCCGGGGCTGCAGGGTAGTCCAGTTCTCCCTGATCATCTCAGATTTGAACATTTGGGGTAACCTCCGATCCTCTCAGTGCGAACCGAACTGCCGTCATCGGAGGTTGAGGAACCACCGCATCTTCAGCATGACAGCTTTCCATCATGCGGTCAACACAATTCGCTGAGACCTCCCATCACGCTCCCGCGAAGTTACCGCCCGCCCCGCCAAACCATTGTACTCAGACGGGAACTGTGGCATAGTGTGGGAGCATCACAGGCACGATGAACGGGTCTGTGAGAGTCGAACGAAAAGGTGGCACGACGCAATGGCAACCGGCACAGTCAAGTGGTTCAACGCGGAGAAGGGATACGGCTTCATCACCCCCGAAGACGGGTCCAAGGACGTCTTCGTGCACTTCAGCGGGATCGAGGGCACCGGCTACAAGTCCCTCGAAGAGGGGCAGAAGGTGGAGTTCACCGTGACCCAGGGCCAGAAGGGCCCGCAGGCCACAGGGGTGCGCCCGATCGGCTAGTGCAATCTTCCTCGATCGGCTTCGTCCTCGGCTGAGGCATCTCGCATCAACCGCGTGAACTGCCGCTTGAGCCGCCATCGCCGATAGAGGACTAGAGGATTGAGCGTGATGCGTGCGCCCGGACGCTCGCGACCGTGCCGTAAGGTCGCGTAGCGTCCGCGGCGTACGTACCACCACGCCACGGCAGGTCCCCCGAGGGCGAATAGCCCGAGGGGAAAGGGGTACGAGAAGAAGACCAGCACCACGGACCCCGCCGCCAGCCACCTCGCTTCTATCGGCAGGGCGAAGTACAGCAAGAGCCGCTCCCGGGGGTTGATGAGCGCCCAGGCCACGACCGCGGCCGCCAGGAGCATCCCCGTACCGACCAGGATCGCCGCGATGCCCGTCACGACCGCGCCCAGCCACATCCCCAGCGCCGTCGCCACGCTCACCAGGGCCAGGAACACCAGGTAGTCCCGTTTCCCCCAGCCGCGCTCGAGGCTGCCTCCGAACATCCACAGCATGTAGCTCCCCAGCAGCAGCCAGAGGATGTTTACCGACCCCACGAGGGGATAGGTCAGCACCGTCCAGGGCGCCTGGAGGACGGTCTGGGGATCGAAGATGAGCGCCCGCAACAGCCCCGCGCCGCCGACGAACGAAGCGACGAACGTGAGCGCGTTCGCGGCGATGAGGGTCCAGGTGACGGGGCAGCCGCCGGGCAGGCGGTCGTAGGGGCGCATCCCCGCCATCCTAGCGCGAACCGCCGCCTAACGCCAGCCGGGCCCGGGAATGGAGAGCCTGTCCCCCCATCCGGGACAAAGCTGAGACCTGGAGGCATTCGAGATGCGCAGCGTCCGTTCGATGTCGATCGGCCTCATCGCCTCCCTGCTGTTCACCGCCATGCTGGCCGGCGCCGTGCGGGGTGACGACGATGACGAGGTCGAGATGACCGGCGTGATCACCGCGGTGAGCACGCCCAACGCCAGCTTCCAGCTCCGTGAGTTCTCGTCCAACGCCGTCTGGTCGGTTATCCTGCAGCGCGACGCGAAGATCGAGCTGAAGCGCGGCGGGCGAGACAAGAACTACCGGCTCGTGAGCGGGGACGTCGTCGAGGTGGAGGGCAGGCGGCTCGCCACCCGGACCCTGTTGACGAAGAAGGTCAAGGTCCTCGCGCACACGGAGGGGCAGCCCGTCTCCGATCGGGCCCCCACCTTCCCGCAGAGCGGCTCGCCGGATCGGGCGCCGGGCCTGACGGTGCCGGCCATCGTGAAGACCATCGGCATCGGCGCGGCGGTGAAGGCGTTTGCGCCGGCGCTCAACAACTTCATCAACAGACTGGTGCAGGCCAAGGACCCGACCACGCTCCAGA
>DASUAK010000135.1:0-4923 GCA_035763845.1 bacterium
CTCCGACCTCGACGCCGAGGAGATCCACCGCGCCACGATCCCGGTGGCGCTGCGCGAGGAGCACGTGCGCGAGCGCGCGCTCGTCGACGACATCCTCAGCCGCGCGCGCGGCGGCGCCGGCACCGTGGTCGGGCTGCGCGCGGTCCTAGAGGCCGTGGCCCGCGAGAACGTGCTCACCGTCGCCGTCGACCGCGACGTGGAGGCGGAGGTATCGGCCTGCACGCGGTGCGGCCACGTCACCGCCGAGGCGGTCTCCCGCTGTCCGGCCTGCGGCGGCGACGTCGAGCTCGCCTCCCTCTCGCAACTGCTGCCGCTGCTCGCGCGCCGCAGCGGCGCGCGCCTGGAGATGATCACGGGCGGCGCCGCGGAGGCCCTGCGCGCGCACGGCGGCATCGGCGCCGTGCTCCGCTACACCGTACCGTAAGCGCGCTGCGCGCGCTGTGCGCGCGTCCGCGGGAAATCCGCCAGCCGCCTGATTGTCCGCACGCCGGACCCTCCCCTACCCTCAAGGTGATCGGCATCCAGCGCTCAGGGAGCACCCGCGTGCGTAACCGCGTCTACCTGCTGATCGTCTCGATCCTGGCCGGCGTCGCCGTCGGCGCCCTGCTCGTCACCATCGCCTCCCGCCGCGAGCAGGCCCGCCTCGCCTACTTCCGTGTCACGGAGGTGGCCGCGGACGAGCCCGATCCCGCGGTCTGGGGGCGCAACTTCCCCCAGCAGTTCGAGGCCCTCCAGAAGACGATGCGCACCGCGGAGCTGGAGCGGTACAGCCGCTACGGCCGGTACGGCGGATCCGAGGCCTTCAGCAAGCTGGAGCAGGCGCCGGACCTCACCCGCATCTTTGCCGGCAACGCCTTCAGCGTGGAATACCGGGAGGAACGCGGCCACCAGCAGGCCGTGAAGGACGTCACCGCGACCAAGCGCCTGGGCGACAGCAAGCCCGGCACGTGCATGACCTGCAAGAGCAGCCAGGTGAGCGGGATCATGGCCGCGATCAACCCGCGCACCTTCTACGCCACGCCGATGAAAGATCTGATCAGCGGGCAGAACATCCGGTTCGCGATCGGCTGCGCGGACTGCCACGAGGCCGGCACGATGGCGCTGCGCATCACCCGCCCGGCTTTCCGGGAGGCGATGCAGCGCCGCGGCATCGACCCGGCCCGGGCCTCGCGCCAGGAGATGCGGACCTACGTCTGCGCGCAGTGCCACGTGGAGTACTACTGGCCGTCCAAGACCGACACGACCCTCATCTTCCCCTGGGACAACGGCCTGCGGATCGAGAACATCGAGGCGTACTACGACGCGCGCGGCTTCAGCGACTTCACGCACGCCATCACCGGCGCGAGCCTGCTGAAGATGCAGCATCCCGAGTTCGAGGTCTGGTCGACCGGCGTGCACGCGCGTTCGGGCGTGGCCTGCGCCGACTGCCACATGCCCTTCACCCGCGTGGGCTCCGCGAAGATCAGCGACCACTGGGTGCGCACTCCGCTGGCGAACATCGGCCGGGCCTGCCAGCCCTGCCACCGGCAGACCGAGGCCGAGCTGCACGACCGCGTGCTGGAGGCGCAGGACCGCACCTTCCAGCTGCTGCGGCAGGCCGAGCGGGCCATCGCCGACGCGATCACCGCGATCGAACGGGCGAAGGCCGACGGCGTGGCCGAGACCGCCCTCGCCGCGGCGCGCGCCGAGCACCGCCGGGCCCAGGCGCGGTGGGACTTCATCAGCGCCGAGAACAGCATGGGCTTCCACAGCCCCCAGGAGGCGGTGCGCATCCTCGGGGACGCGATCGATCACGCCCGGCGGGCTGAGCTGGCCGCGGAGCGGGCGCCCCGCCCGGGACGCTAGCGGCCGTGCGGACGCTGGCCTGGGTGCTGCTCGCCGCCGCCGGAGCTGTGGCCGGGCTCAGCGGCTTCACGTTCGTCTACGGCAAGGGGTACAGCTACCTGCTGGACGACCCCGTGGTGTGCACCAACTGCCACGTGATGCGGGACAACTTCGACCTCTGGGCGGCGGCCAGCCACCGCACCGTCACGTGCAACCAGTGCCACACGCCCCACGGCCTGCGCAAATACGCCGCGGAACTGCGCAACGGCGTCGTGCACTCGGCGGTCTTCACGCTGCGGGACGTGCCGGTGCTGCGCATCAAGCCGTACAATCAGGAGATCCTGCAGGGGAACTGCGAGAGCTGCCACCGGCCGATGATCGACGCCATCCAGCCGCCGGGCGGGCCCCGCGCCCGCTACTGCTTCGACTGCCATCCCGGCGTCGGTCATGGGTGGTAGGCGCTTGACGGCGACCGGCCCGTCCGGTAGGCTGTCCCCCGAAGGGGAGTAGCCCGGGACCGCGGTCCCAGAGGCCGGCCGTCAGCACGATCACCCGTGTGATCCGGCCGGTCACCCGCTGCGCGGGGGCGAGACCTTCGCCTGATGACAGATCATGGCGAGGGCCTCGCCCTTCCTCTTTGCATGGGGGCCCCGCACGGGAGGATTCCCATGGAGACCGTCGGCACGCCCCTGCTCTGGCTGGCCTTCCTGACGTTCGTCCTCGGCCTGCTCGCACTCGATCTCGGCGTCTTCCACCGCCGCGCCCACGCCGTCCATCCCCGCGAAGCGCTGGGCTGGAGCGTCTTCTGGATCCTCCTCGCCCTGGCGTTCAACGCGCTGGTCTGGCGGTGGTTCGGCCCGGAGCGCGCCCTGGAGTTCCTGACCGGCTACCTCATCGAGAAGGCGCTCAGCGTCGACAACATCTTCGTCTTCCTGGTGGTCTTCTCGTACTTCGGGGTCCCCGCCGCCTATCAGCACCGCGTCCTGTTCTGGGGCATCGTCGGGGCGATCGCCTCGCGGATGGCCTTCATCCTCGCCGGCGCGGCGCTGCTCGGCGCCTTCCACTGGATCATCTACGTCTTCGGCATCCTCCTCGTGGTCACGGGGGTGCGCATGCTGCGCAGCGGCGAGGAGGTCCACCCCGAGCGCAACCGGCTGGTCCGCCTGGCCCGGCGGGTCCTTCCGGTCGTGGGCGCGTACCGCGGGGGCGCCTTCTTCGTCCGCGAGGGGGGCCGTTCCGCCGCCACACCGCTGTTCCTCGCCCTGCTCACCGTGGAGGCGACGGACATCGTCTTCGCCGTGGACTCCATCCCGGCGATCTTCGCCGTCACCGCCGATCCCTTCATCGTCTTCACCTCGAACCTCTTCGCCATCCTCGGCCTGCGCGCGCTCTACTTCCTGCTGGCGGGGATCCTGCACCGCTTCCACTACCTCAAGGTCGGGCTCAGCCTGGTCCTCGTCTTCGTCGGGCTGAAGATGCTCGTCTCGGAGGTGCTGACGGTGCCCATCGGCGTTTCCCTCGCCGTGGTCGCGCTGCTCATCGGCGGCGCGGTCCTGGCCTCCCTCCTGCGACCGGCCCCCGAACCGGTGCCGTGAAATACGGTAGGGGCCGGATGGCCGCCCCCGGAGCGCCTTCCTACGATGAAGGCGGTGCGGCGGGCTCCTGCCCGGCGTGCACGGCACTGGAGGACGGTGAGCGACGTGGCGCAGACCGTGATCGCCCCCCCGGGACGAGAGAATGCCTGGGAGATGGCCCTGCGGCAGTTCAACAAAGCCGCCGACCACCTGCCGCTCAAGCGCGGCATCCGCGACTTCCTGGCCTTCCCGCACCGGGAGCTGACCGTGAACTTCCCCGTGAAGATGGACGACGGCTCGGTGCGCATCTTCACCGGCTACCGCGTGCACCACAGCACGGTGCTCGGGCCCAGCAAGGGCGGCATCCGCTACGCGCCGCAGGTGGACCTCGACGAGGTGCGCGCCCTGGCGATGTGGATGAGCTGGAAGTGCGCGCTGATGCACCTGCCGTACGGGGGCGCCAAGGGCGGCGTGGCGGTCGATCCCACGGCGCTCTCCCCGACGGAGCTGGAGCGCCTCACGCGCCGCTACGCCACCGAGATCAGCGTGGTGATGGGGCCGCAGAGCGACATCCCCGCCCCCGACGTGGGCACCAACGAACAGATCATGGCCTGGATCATGGACACCTACAGCATGCACCGCGGCCACTCCGTGCCCGCCGTCGTCACCGGCAAGCCGGTCAGCATCGGCGGCTCGGCGGGGCGGCGTGAGGCGACGGGCCGCGGGGTGATGATCAGCGCGCGGGAGGCGGCGCGACGCTGGGAGCGGCCGTTCGCCGGTGCGTCGGTCATCGTCCAGGGCTTCGGCAACGTCGGCTCGGCCGCGGCCTGTCTCCTGCACGATCAGGGCTGCCGCATCGTCGGGATCGGCGACATCTACGGGGCGATCTACAACCCGAAAGGGATCGACCCGCACGCCGTGCTGGCGCACGTCCGCCGGACCGGGCGGGTCCCCGGGTTCGCCGGCGGCGAGGCGCTCGGCAGCGCGGAGCTGCTGGAGCGGCCCTGCGACATTCTCGTGCCGGCGGCGATCGAAGGGCAGATCACCCGCGCGAACGCCGAGCGCATCAAGGCGAAGATCATCGTGGAGGGCGCCAACGGACCCACTACGCCCGATGCCGACGAGATCCTCGACGACAGGGGCGTGCTGATCGTCCCCGACATCCTGGCCAACGCCGGCGGGGTGGTCGTGTCGTACTTCGAGTGGGTGCAGGACCTCAGCTCGCTGTTCTGGACCGAGGCGGAGATCAACGCGCGGCTGGAGCCGATCATGATCGCGGCCTTCGAGCGGGTGATCCACGCCTCGCGCGAGCACGACGTGGATCTGCGCACCGGCGCCATGATCTGCGCCGTTCAGCGCGTGAGCGAAGCGCTCATGACCCGGGGCATCTACCCCTAGAAGCTCTCCCTTCCTACGCCCGGCGTCCACGGGCTGCCGCGTGGCGGTTGCGGCAGCCCGACCGCCGTCGTGTACACTGACATCGGGTGTGTTCACGCCAATCCCAGAGGAGGCGATCGACCGATGC
>DASUAK010000136.1:0-7457 GCA_035763845.1 bacterium
CATGTCGGATTCGTTGATGTGCTGGAAGCCCCGGATGCTGCTGCCGTCGAAGCCCACGCCCTCGACGAACATGCTCTCGTCCAACTCGCCCACGGGGATCGAGAAGTGCTGCCAGCTGCCGGGCAGATCGGTGAACCGGAAATCCACCATCTGCACCTCCTGGGCCCGGCAGTACTCGATCACCTGGGACGGATTGGCGATCGTCCGGTCGGAGATGTGGTTGCGGACCTGTTCCTTCATCGACCCCGCCTCCCCAGCATGTGGTAGAAATGCGAAACGGCGCCCCCCCGGGTGGAGGGCGCCGTGGCCCGAACGTCTATCGAAACCTTACCGGCATGATAGCAGGGGGGAGCCGCGCGGTCAAGCCCTCCGGCGGCTGGAGCGCAGCCGCGGCGCGGGACGCCACGCGGGGCGGGTAAAGGAATCCCCGGACGGCGGGGGACGTTTGTTCGGAGGGTTTCAAGCGAGGTACCAGGGAGGATGCACTGATGGCGCAGTACACCTATCTGATCGTCGGCGGAGGCATGACTGCGGACGCCGCGGTGCGGGGCGTCCGGGAAGTCGACCGCGCGGGCAGCATCGGCATGCTGTCGGCCGAAGCCCACCCGCCGTACAACCGGCCGCCGCTCACCAAGGGCTTGTGGAAGGGGCAGCCCGAGGGGCAGATCTGGCGCGGGACCGAGGAGCACGACGGGCATGTCCACCTCAACCGCCGGGCAGTGCAGCTCGACCCGAACCGGCATACCGTCACCGATGACCAGGGCGAGAAGTATCGGTACGAGAAGCTTCTCCTGGCCACCGGCGGCACGCCGCGGCGGCTCCCCTTCGGCGGTGACCGCTTCATCTACTATAGGGGCTTCGACGACTACCGGCGGCTCCGCGAGCTGACGGACCGGGGCCGTCGCTTCGCCGTGATCGGCGGCGGGTTCATCGGCTCGGAGATCGCCGCCGCGCTCGCGATGAACGGGCAGTCCGTCGTCATGCTCTTTCCGGAGGAAGGCATCGGCGCGCGGATCTTTCCCTCATCGCTCAGCCGATTCCTCAATGACTACTACCGCGAGAAGGGCGTCGAAGTCCGCGCCGGTGAGGCCGCCACCGGGTTCGAAGGGAAAGGGCCGACGGGCGGCATCCTGCGGACCAAGGAAGGCGCCACCATCGAGGCCGACGCGGTGATCGCGGGGATCGGGATCGAGCCCAACGTCGAGCTGGCCCGCGCCGCGGGGCTGCGGGTGGAGGACGGGGTCGTCGTGGACGAGCACCTGCGCACCAGCCGGCCCGAGATCTTCGCCGCGGGGGACGTGGCCAGCTTCCCGAACCCGGCGCTCGGGCGCCTCCGCGTCGAGCACGAGGACAACGCCAACACGATGGGTACGATGGCGGGCCGCAACATGGCCGGCCGGGACGAACCCTACCGCCATCTGCCCTTCTTCTATTCCGATCTGTTCGACCTCGGCTATGAAGCGGTCGGGCAGTTCGACAGCCGCCTGCAGACCGTCGAGGACTGGAAGGAGCCGTTCCGCGAGGGCGTCATCTACTACCTGCGTGACGGGCGGGTGCGCGCGGTCCTGCTGTGGAACGTCTGGGAGCAGGTGGAGCACGCGCGGGCGCTGATCGCCGAGCAGCGGACCTTCACGCCGAAAGACCTGAAGGGGCGCCTGCCCGCCTAGATCGACGTGGCGCAGGCCTGGATCCAGCCCGACCGTCCACGCATCACGTACTCCGGCCTCTTCCTGGCCGGAGCCCTGCTGGCGTTCCCGATCGTGGCCGCCTTCGTGGCGGCCGCCTCGCCGCGCCTGGGCGCCCTGCAGCACCGCACCCCGGCCGTCCTCGCCGCCAATCATCTCGTCACGCTGGGCTGGGGCACGATGATCGCGCTGGGGGCCCTCCACCAGCTGCTCCCGGCCGCCGCCGGCGTCCGCCACGAGCCGGGGCGTATGGTCGCCGCCCAGTTCGTGGTCCACCTCACCGGCGTCATCCTGCTCGCCGCCGGGTTCTGGCACCAGACCGCCGCGGTCTACGTCACGGGTGGCATCGCGGTCGTCCTCAGCGTCCTCGCGAGCGCAGCCACCGCGCTCTGGGTGCTGCGGCGCCGCCGGCGCTGGGATGAGATCCTCCTGTTCATCAGCGCGGCATTGGTCTGCCTGGTGCTGGTGGTCCTCTGGGGCCTCACGCTGGCCCTGAACCTGCGCTACACTTTCTGGCCGGCGCTGCTGCGCCCGATGGGGCTCACCGTCCACCTCACGCTGGGCCTGCTCGGATGGTTCGGCTTCCTCATCACCGGGGTCTCATACTATCTGCTGCAGCGCTTCACGACGCGGCGCACGCTGGCCGGCTCCCGGCCGAAGCTGGTCTTCGGCCTCCTCGCCGCCGCGGTCGGCTCGCTGCTCGCCGGAGCGTTCACCTCCCCGCTGCTGGTCCGCGCCGGACTGGCCGCATCCGGAGCCGCCGGCCTCGTGTACGTCCAGGACGTCCGCCGCTTCGTGGGCGCGTGGAGCCGCGCCCGGGACATCACGCGCCTGCACTGGCGGCTCCTCATCGTCGAGACGTTCGTGCTGAGCGTGGGACTGATCGCCTACGCGGCCGGGATCCTGCCGGGCCCGGCCGGCCGGTGGGCCGTGGCGGGCGTGACGCTGTTCCTCACCGGATGGGTGACGCTCGCCATCACCGGCCAGGCGTACAAGGTCACCCCGTTCCTCATGTGGTACTACCGGTTCGCGCTGGGGATGCCGGCCTACGACGTGCCGCGCCTGGACGCCCCGTACTGGCCCCGCGGGGCGCTGCCCGCCGTGCTCTTCATGGCGCTCGCGGGGCCGCTGATGAGCGCGGGCATTCTCGCCGGCGCGCCGGCGGTGAGCGCCGCGGGCGGAGCGGCCCTGTTCCTGGGGAGCTGCGTCTTCTCGTACCTGCTGGGCTACTCGTGGCTGCCGCGGCTGCTGCGGACTATCGGAGGCGCCGGAGGAAGCCGGCCAGGGCCTGGTTGAACGCGTCCGGCTGCTCGATGTTGGAGACGTGGCCGGCGCCGGGGATGATGGCGAGCTGCGCCCCGGGGATCGCGGCCGCCATCGCGCGCGAGCTCTCCACCGGCGTCGCCTTGTCGTCTTCCCCGACCACGATGAGCGTCGGCATGGACAGACCCGCCAGCAGCGGCACGCTGTCGGGCCGCTCGGCCATGGCCTTGAGGCCCCCGGCGAGCGTCTCGACACTGGTCCCCTCCATCAGCCGCCGGACCTCGGTCACCACCTCGGGGCGGGTCTCTGCGGTGCGGGGCGAGACCAGCAGCCCGGCGAAGTCGTCCAGGAATCCCGCGGGGCCTTCACGGCGGATCCGCTCGATGCCGGCGTACCGCCGCTGCCGCGCCTCGGGGCCGTCCGGCTCCGGCCGGGTATCGAGCAGCATCAGCGCCCGCACGCTCCGCGCGTGGGCGGCCAGATAGCGGAAGACCACGTAGCCGCCCATCGAGAATCCGGCGAGCACGAACGGCGGCAGCGCGAGCGCCTGGACGAGCGCGTGGACGTCGGCGGCCATCTGCTCCACGCTCTCCGGCGTTCCCTCCGACTCGCCGAACCCGCGCAGATCCGGTGTGACCACCCGCGCCGCCCGCACGAGCGGGCCGACCTGCGCCGACCACATGCGGCGGGAGAACGGGAAGCCGTGGATGAGGACGACGGGGATCCCCTGCCCCTGATCGTCATAGGCCAGTGCGACGCCGTTCACGGTGCGCTTCATCGTCTCGGCTTTTTCTCCGCCCGGGACCCCGACCCTGCCGGCCTCACCGCGCGGCTCATACGCTCATTCTAGCGCAGACTCCAGCCCAGCCCGATCAGCCCGAGGACGGACGTGAGCACGAGGGCGTAGCGGCCGGTGAGGCGCATCACCTGGCCTTCGCGGCCGGCCAGCCCGGTGGTGGCGGTGGCCAGAACGACCTTGGCCGGCGTAACCATCGAGCCGAGCGCGCCGCCCGCGGACTGCAGCGCCGCCATCAGCACCGGGTCGAGGCGCAGGAGCCCCGCCGCGTCCCGCTGGAGCGCGCCGAAGAGGACGTTCGAGTTGGTGTTGCTGCCGGTGATCACGGTGCCGAGCAGGCCGATGAACGGCGAGACCAGCGGGAAGAGCGCGCCGCTGAGCCCGGCCGCCGCCGCGGCGAGCAGGGACGTCATCCCGCTGTACACCATCACCATCGCCACTCCGACGAGGGTGAGGATGGTCACGGTGGTCGGAACGCCCTGCTCCGCCGTCCCCTGCCACAGCGCCCGCCGGGGCGGCCGGTAGCCCAGGCGGCCGAAGACCGCGGCGGTGAGGAGCGCGGCGTAGGCGATGAGGGCGCCGGGATGGCCGGTGACCTGGAGGACGGCCGGCGCCTGCGGGGTCGTCCATCCCAGCCCCGTGGTGACGGCCGGAGAGGTCACCGCGACGTGGACGGCACCCACCAGGCGGGAGAGCGGCCGGACGAACGTCGCCGCGCCGACGATGGCGATCAGGAGATAATACGGCAGGAACGCGAGGTGGAATGACATCGCCGAGGGGTCGGCGCGCATCGCCCGCGGCGGCTCCCGGCGCCCCTCAGGGGGTGGCCACTGCGGGAGAAGGCCGAGCAGGCCATGCCCACGGGCACGAGCGATGCGGGCCAGTTGTATGCCCACCGCAAGAGCCGCCATGCTCGCCACCGAGGCGGCGATCGTCCAGTTCCCGGCGAGGATGACGAGCAGGTGCAGCCCGGTCATCGTCAGAGCTACTGCCAGGATGGCCCCGAAGGCGCGCCGCATCGGGCGCCAGCCGGCGTGGAGGTGGACCACGGCGAAGCAGCTGAGGATGCCCGCCACGCCCAGCAGCACGCCGACCCACAGCGCCAGCGGCCGCACCGGCAGGCCCGTCACCGCGCGCAGGGCCTGCAGCCCCGAGGCCAGCGTCCCGGTCGTCACGGCCCAGGAGTGGCCGATGAGGGGGACCGCGGCGGCCTCCAGAGGCGCGAAGCCCAGTCCGAGCAGCAGCGGCGCGGTCACGGCCACCGGAACGCCGAAGCCCTGCACGCCCTGGAGGAAGGAGGTGAACGCCACGCCGATGATCAGCAGCTGCAGGATGTGGTCTTCGGTCAGGGCGGCGATGGCGTCGCGGATGCCGCGGATCGCGCCGGTGAGCTCGACGAACTGGTACAGCACCAGGGCGGCCCAGATGATGAAGAGGACGTCGAGGCTGAGGATCACCGCCCTCCCCAGGGCCACCGCCAGCCCCGAGGCCGGCAGCCTGAATACGGTCAGCGCCAGGAGGGCCGTGAACACGAGCGCGACGGCGCCGGCGCGGGTGCCGGGCCAGTGCCAGCGGAGCAGCACGAGGAGCAGGAACAGCAGCGGCAGGCCGGCGGCCCCGGCCCGCCAGACGTCGGGGGGCACAGACCGCGCCTAGCCGGCCGTCGCGGGCTGCGGCACCACCGGCGGCTGCCGGCGCCGGTTGCGCATGGAGCGGAAGAGCGGGAGAAGGAACAGGAACGCGCTGAGCGCCATGAACACAAGGGCGATCGGCCGCGTGACGAAGATCGCGGGGGAGCCCTGCCCCATGATCAGGCTCTGCCGGAGGGCCTGCTCGGTCATGTCTCCGAGGACCAGCGCCACGACGAGCGGAGCCAGCGGATACTTCAGCTTGCGGAAGATGTACCCCATCACCCCCGAGCCGAGCATGATCCACAGGTCAAGGACCTGGTTGTTCACGGCGTAGGCGCCGATGCTGGAGAGGATCACGATCAGCGGGGCAAGGATCCCGAACGGGATGCGGTTGATCGACGCGAACAGGGGCACCAGCGTCAGCACGATGATCACGCCCAGCACGTTCGCGACGTACATCGAACCGATCAACCCCCAGACGAACTCCCGCTGCTCCACGAACAGCAGCGCGCCCGGGTTGAGGCCCCAGATGAAGAAGCCGGCCAGCATCACGGCCGCGGTGGGCGAGCCGGGGATGCCCAGGGTGATCATCGGCAGCAGCGAACCGATGCCGGCGGCGTGCGCCGCGGTCTCGGGGGCGATGACGCCCTCGACCTCGCCCTTGCCGAACCGATCCGGGTGCTTGCTGAACTGCTTGGCCAGCCCGTAACTCATGAACGAGGCCGGGGTCGCCCCCGTCCCCGGCAGCACACCGATCCAGAACCCGAGGATGGTGCCGCGGACGATCGTGGCCCAGTACCGCGGGAACAGCTTCCAGGTCTCCCACAGGTCGCGGAACCCGATGCGGCCGTGGATCCCCCGGAGGCGCAGGCCCTCCTCTACCGTGAGGAAGATCTCGCCGAGGCCGAACAGGCCGATCGCGATCACGATGAAATTGACCCCGCTCTGCAGCGCGACGAACCCGAAGTTCAACCGGGGGCTGCCGCTGACGACGTCGAAGCCGACCGTGGCCAGCAGCAGGCCGAACAGCGTCATGAAGATCGTCTTCGACGGGTCGCCGCCCCCCAGCCCGGTGAAGGTGGCGAAGGCGAGCAGCAGGACCGCGAAGTTCTCGGGCGGGCCGAACTTGAGCGCCCACTCCGCCAGCGGGGGAGCGAAGAAGCTGAAGAGGAAGATCGACACGGCCGCGCCGATGAACGACGAGGTGAAGGCCGCGGTGAGAGCGACGCCCGGCTTGCCCTGCTGGGCCAGCGGGTGGCCGTCGAAGGTCGTGGCCACGGACCAGGGCTCACCCGGGATGTTGAAGAGGATGGAGGTGATCGCGCCGCCGAACAGGGCGCCCCAGTACACCGAGGCGAGCAGGATGATGGCCGCGGTCGGCCCGAGGTTGAACGTCAGCGGCAGCAGCAGCGCCACCCCGTTCGTGCCGCCCAGCCCGGGCAGCACGCCGATCGCCGTGCCCAGCAGCAGCCCGACGAGGGCGATGGTGAGGTGCTGCGGCGTGAGCGCCACGCCGAGCCCGTAGAAGAGGTTGTCGAAGACCGACAGCAGGTCCATCGTCAGCGCCCGTAGAGCAGGTACTCGAGCAGGATTCCCTTGGGCATCGGCAGCAGGAACCAGCGCTCGAAGATGAAGAACAGCGCCAGCGGCAGCAGGATCGTGACCAGGCCCACCGTGGACCAGTGGTGCCGGCCGACGAAGATCATGTAGCCCGCCAGGTACAGCGCCCCGCCGATGTACAGTCCAAGGTAGTTGAGCGCGCCGATCACCGCCACCATCGGCAGGAAGGCGATCAGCAGCGGCCTGAACGCCTCCCGCTGGATGAAGGGCGCGGCCCGCCCCGGCGGCGGGGCGGGCACGCGCAGACTGCGAACCAGCACGACGACCGCCTGGAAGGCGACGCCGACGGCCAGCCAGAATGGGAAGAAGCCCGCGCCCGGACCGATCCCGGACCAGCCGATGGGCAGCCGGAGCGCCTCCCGCAGGAGGACGCCCGAGGCGACCAGGAGGATGGCGGCGAACGCCGTCTCCGCGGTGCGCATCGTCAGGCGGTCACGGAGCGGAGAGCCCGCCCCGCTTCAT
>DASUAK010000137.1:0-4713 GCA_035763845.1 bacterium
CTTGACGAAGTACTCGTCCTGCAGGGCGATGCGCTCCAGCTCGAGGGCGATCTCCAGCAGCGGGTTGGTCCCCGTGACCTCGAACACCTCCGCGGCGATGCGCTTGATGATCTTGGCCCGCGGGTCGTAGTTCTTGTAGACTCGGTGTCCGAAGCCCATCAGCAGCACCTCGCCCCGCTTCACGCGCTCGACGTACGCCGGGACGTTCGCCTTCGCGCCGATCTCGCCGAGCATGCGCAGGACCGCCTCGTTCGCGCCGCCGTGCAGCGGGCCGTAGAGCGCCGCGGAGGCGCCGGCCAGGGCCGAATAGGGGTCGGGATGCGAGGAGCCGATGCTGCGCATGGCATTCGTGCTGCAGTTCTGCTCGTGGTCCGCGTGCAGGATGAACAGGACGTCGAGGGCCCGCTCCAGGACCGCGTTCGGCGCGTACTTCAGCTCCGTGGTCTTGAGCAGCATGTTCAGGAAGTTGCCGGTGTAGGATAGATCGTTGTCCGGGTAGGCGTAGGGCCGGCCCAGGCTGTGCCGGAAGGCGAACGCAGCCAGCGTGGGCATCTTGGCGATGAGGCGCACGACCTGCTTGCGCCGGGTGGCCTTGTCCCTGATCTCCTTGGCGTCCGGATAGAAGGTGGAGAGCGCGCCGACGGTTCCCACGAGCATGCCCATGGGATGCGCGTCGTGGTGGAAGCCGTCGAGGAACTTCTTGATCGATTCGTGGATCATGGTGTGGTGGGTGACCTCCCACGTCCACTCCTCGAGCTGCTGCCGCGTGGGCAGCTCCCCGTACAGGATGAGATAGGCCGTCTCGAGGTATGTCGACGATTCCGCCAGCTGCTCGATCGGGTAGCCGCGATAGCGCAGGATGCCGCGCTCTCCATCGATGTGCGTGATCGTGCTCCGGCACGACGCCGTGTTGCCGAAGGACGGATCGTACCCCATCAGGCCGAAGTCGTCGTCGGAGATCTTGATCTGCCGGAGGTCGGCGGTGTTGATCGCCGCCCCGTAGGTCGGATAGGTGCCGTAGCGGATCGGTACCTCGTACGTCTTGCCGGTGCGGTTGTCCGTGATGGTGAGGGTGTCTTTGGGCACGGTGCGCCCTCCTCTCCCTGTGGCCGTTCCCATTGTAGGGGTCCGTTCGTTCGAGGGGGCATCAGGCTAACGCCCTATCTTCGCTCGGTCCGGTGGTGGATGGCCCACCGCCCGGGCTGCCCATACGATGGACGGGAAAGGGGACGGCATGCCCGGACCGCGGCTGGTCGTGGTGTTCTTCGTCTACGGCCTGGCGTTCTTCGCCATGGGCCTGGCGTTCGCGCTGGAGGCGAGGCGCACGACGGAGCTGCGCCTGGCCAGGTCGCTGAAGTACCTCGCCGCCTTCGGCCTGCTCCACGCGGTCGTGGAGTGGATCGACATGTGGCTGCTGCTGCCCTGGCCGCTCGTCGCCACCACGGCGGCGACCCTGCGCGTGGTGCGCCTCGCCCTGTTCGTGGGCTCCACCGTCTTCCTTGCGGTCTTCGGCACCAGCCTGCTGGCCTGGCTGGCTCCCCGGTGGCGCTGGGTGCGCTGGATCCCTCCGGCGCTGCTCGTCTTCTGGCTGGCTTACTGGGCGATCGGGCCGCACCTGAACCCGCTGGCCACCGCCCGCTGGACCCCGAGCGAAGTGTCCTGCCTGCGCTGTCACGACGGGGTGGCGCCGGCGCAGTTCGGCTCGGCCACGGGCTGGGTGCCCTCGATGAGCGTCGGGGATATCTGGGTGCGCTACCTGATCTACCTGCCGGCCTCGGTCTTCGCCGCGGCGGCCCTGTGGCTGCAGGGCAGCCGTTTCCGGCAGAGCGGCTACCGCCGGATCGCGCGGGACTGCGGCTGGATGGCGGCCGCCTTCGCCGCCAACGGCGTCGTGGCGGGGCTGATCGTTCCCCCCGCGCACTTCGGGCTTGCGAATTGGCTGAACTACGACCGCTTCCTGTCGGTCGTCGGCGTTCCCCCGCAGGTCTTCCGGGCCGTCCTGGCCGTGGTCATCGCTCTGTTCGGCGTGCGCATCCTGCGGGTATTCGACATCGAGTACGCTCGGGCGCTGGCCGCGGCGCAGGCGGGCGAGCTGCGGGCGAAGAGCGAGGCGCTCGAGGTGGCGAGGCGCGCGGCAGGGGAGCTGGAAGCGAAGGTCAAGGACCGCACCGAGGAGCTGTTCGAGCAGGTGCGGCGGCTGGCCATCCTGGAGGAGCGCGACCGCCTGGCGCGGGAGATGCACGACAGCCTCGGTCAGGTTCTGGGCTTCGTCAACCTCAAGACCAAGGTCGCGGAGGACCTGATCGAGCGGGGCCGCCCCGCGGAGGCCGGCGGTGAGCTCTCGCAGATGCGCAGAGCGGTGCAGGAGGCCTACGAGGACGTGCGCCAGGCCATCCTCAGCCTGCGCACGACGCCCCAGGCGAAGGGGCTGCTGCCGAGCCTGCGCGAGTACGTCGACCGGATGCGGGAACAGACCGGCCTCGACATCCGGCTGGCGTCCTCGGACGGGCTGCGCCTGGCGCCGGCGGTGGAGGCGCAGGTCATCCGCATCGTGCAGGAGGCGCTGACCAACGTCCGCAAGCACGCGCAGGCCCGGACGGTGGAGATCCGCTTCGACCGGACCGACGGGTCCGGGGCCACGGTGACCATCGCCGACGACGGCAGGGGGTTTGACGTGGCCGGCGTCGAAGGCGCGAAAGGGATGCACTTCGGTCTGCTCACGATGCGCGAACGGGCGGAGAGCATCGGGGGGACCCTGCGGGTGACCAGCGTGCCGGGCCAGGGAACGAAGGTGATCCTGTGGATACCATCCGCGTCCTGATCGTCGACGACCACCAGCTGTTCCGCCGGGGCGTGAGCGCGCTGCTCGCCGGGCGGGAGGACATCGAGGTCGTGGGCGAGGCGAACAACGGGCGGGAGGCGGTGGAGCGGGCGCGGGAGCTGATGCCGGACGTCGTGCTGATGGACATCAAGATGCCCGAGCTGGACGGCCTGGCCGCGACCAAGCAGCTGAAGGCCGAGATGCCCTACGTCCGGATCATGATGCTGACGGTCTCCGAGACGGACGAAGACCTGTTCGAGGCCATCAAGGCCGGCGCCTCGGGCTACCTGCTGAAGAACGTCGATCCCGACCACCTGGTGGCCTCCGTGCTCCAGGTGCAGCGGGGCGAGGTGCCGATCGCCCCCACGATGGCGGCGAAGATCCTGCGGGAGCTCACCACGCCGTCGGAGACCTCCATCCAATCGCTGACGGCGCGGGAGCGCCAGGTCCTCGAGCTGCTGGCCAGCGGGATGGCCAACAAAGAGATCGCCTTCACCCTGAAGATCTCCGAGAACACCGTGAAGAATCACCTCCGCAACATCCTCGAGAAGCTCCACCTGCAGAACCGCGTCCAGGCGGCCCTCTACGCCGTCCGGATGGGGCTCGCCGAGCGCCCACCCGACCGTTCCTGACCCCCCGGCATCGGGTGCCCGCCCGACCGGCATCCCTCCTCTTCCGACACGCGGGGAGGTTCCCCCGGCCATCTCCTCTGGGCCCCCCGACTAGCGGCTCTTAGCCTTCCGGCGCGCCGGAGCTAGCCTTGTTTGGGCACGGCCAATCACCCCGTGGCTGGATGGGCCTGCCACCCGCCGTCCCGTACGGTAGGGGTGGAGGCGACGTCCATGAGGCCGCGGGTCTTCATCTGGTACGGACACCATCTGTTCGCCAAGGTCATGGAGCCGGTGCTGCGCCGGGAGGGGATGGAGGTGATCGGCGTTGCCACCATCGCCGAGGAGGCCGTGCCGGCTATCCTCGCCGCGCACCCGGACGTCGTCGTCACCGACCGGATCGTCGAGCGCGAGCATGCGCTGGGCATCGCGGAGATCATCCGCGCCAGCGCGCGGGTCCGGGTCCTGGTGCTGGATCTGATCGAGGACGAGATGCGCATCTACGACGGGCTGGGGCAGGGGGCGGCCAAGCTGACCTCGATCATCAAGGCGATCGAGGACGCGGTGGAGTCTCCCGGACTGCCCCTGGCCGGCTGAGGAGGAGGGAGCGAGCATGCATCCGATCGGGATCGTCCTGGCCTTTCTGGTGTTCTGGTCGCTGGTGGCCGCGGGCGCGTTCCTCGCCCTGTCGGCGGGCGGCCGGCTGCGGCACCTCGCCGTGCGGCGCGGGGCGGGCGAGGTCATGCACCTGGACGCCGCCGCGGGCGTGGCCGTGGTCCTGCACGTGGTGACCATCGCGCTGGGCGCGGCCATGGTCGGCGCCGGCCTGTACGCGACGTATGTCGTCCTGCTTGCGCCGTAGCGCAGGCAGGACCGCCCTTCGCCGCCGGCAGCGATGCGGACGCCTGGTTCCGGGAGGCAGCGCGTATGAACACGGATCGGCTTGAACTGGTCAGCGGCATCCTGATGGTCGTCGTGACGGCCTTCGTGGCGACGTTCATCGTCTCGCTGATCAACACCGTCTGCCGGTGACGCCCTTCGGGGACCCCGCCTAGTCACCGGCCCATGCCGGCAGGGATGGTATCCAAATCGGTTCCCCGCCCGATGAGTATGACCGGGGCGATTCCTATAGTGAGGATGGGGCTTCTTGTGACCTCTGTGCGCTTGATGCTCATCGCCGGTGGGGCGCTGTTCGCCGCGATGCTCTGGGCGGCGCCGCCCGCCGCCGCGCAGGATGCCGCGGCCGAGAGCGAGATGTGCCTGGCCTGCCATACCCAGAGCGGC
>DASUAK010000138.1:0-2327 GCA_035763845.1 bacterium
CGGTTGCTGCCCGCCTGGGCACCGGCGCTCCGGGGCCCTGTGTGGATATGGTTCGCGTCACCGTGGCCGTAGCCCGGGCGCTCCTCCAGAGCCTGCTCGAAGTCGTAGTCGAAGGGGTACTGTTTGGTGACCGAGCTGGCGAGCACGCCGTCCACGTAGGTCTCCGTCGTCACTTCCCAGACCTTGGTGCCGTCGGCCAGGGTGATGAGGTTCCGCTCCTCGGACGTCAGGAGCTGGCCGGTCAGGGGGTCGAAGGTCAGCAGGTTCACCAGGACGAGCTCGCCCTCGAGCCACATCTGGCCCTGCTGAAGGATCAGCTGGCCGTTCTCCGCGTACTCCTGGTAGAGGTGCGTGGGCGAGATCGGCGACCAGCGCTCCTCATCGTACGTCTTGATGGCCCCGTTCGGGTAGTACTCCCAGGCCCGCGCCAGCTTGACGGTCCCGTCCGGCATGACCTCGGTGCTGGTCTGGGCGGTCAGCACGCCGTCGACGTAGGTGGTCTCGACGGTGACCGTGTTGCCGAAGCGGTTCACGAAGGTGGAGGTGTAGGTGAGGGTTTCGGCCCATGCCGGCGCCGCCAGGGCGGCCACCAGGGCCGTCGCCACCACCATCATCAGCATCGTCTTGGACTTTCTCATGGCCGTCTGCTCCCTTATCGTGTTTAGGCCGGGATAGCCTGTACCGGCCCCTGCCTTTCAACAAAGCAAGCAGGATGCCGCAGTGCGGGCAAAATCTCGATCGTATCTCCAGCAAAGTTCCCTCAATCTGCGGGACGAGGAGCCCTCTGCCGTGCCCAGAATACCGAAGGCGTGGCCACCCTGACCGAAACGCCCATCCGCGACGACATCCTCGTCTTCACCCTCGGCGGGGACACCATGGCCTCGAGCTATGGGACGAACGCGATCGCCGTGCTCGGGGAGCGCGCCGTGCTGGTGGTGGATCCGCTGATCGCGCCCGCCCACGGGCGGCTGATCGCATCCGCCGTCCGCCGCCACACCGACGCGCCGGTGCGCTTCGTCGCCTTCACCCACCACCACACCGACCATTCGCTGGGCGCTGCCGTCTTCGAGGACCTGGGCGCGGCGCTGATCGGCCACCGGAACTGCCGCGAGCGCATGGCGGAGGAACATCCCGGCCTCATCGCCGCCCGCCAGGCCCAGGCCGGGGTGGCGGAGTTGTTCGCCGACGCGCGGCCGGTGCTGCCGTCGATCACCTTCGACGAAGGGCTCGTCCTGCACGTGGGCGGCGTGGAGGTCGAGGTGTGGCATCCGGGGTGGGCGCACACGCCGGGGGATGCCTTCCTGTTCGTCCCGGAGGCCCGCGTGGCGATCTGCGGGGACCTGCTCTTCGCCGGCTACCACTACAACTACGAGAACGCCTCGCTGGACGGGGTGCGGGAAGGGCTGCGCGCCCTGCGCGCCCTGGACGCCGACGTCTTCATCCCCGGCCACGGCGCGCCCGGGGGGCTGGAGCTCCTCGACGCCCAGACCGCCTACCACGACGCCGTCACCGCCATCGTCGCGGAAGCCACCGAGGCGGGACTCGACGACGAGGCGGCGGCCGCGGCCCTGCGCGAGCGCTTCCCCGAGTACGGCCTGGGAATGGTCACACCCGGTGGTGTGGCGCGCATCCGCGGCGAGCTGGGGAAAACGGGGGCACGATGAAGGTCGACGTCGAGTGGACGCCCCCCATGCTGTTCGAAGGCCTGGCGGAGAGTCAGGCGCAGGCGATCATGGCGTCGCGCCGCGGCGGCGCCGTCCCCGCGGGCCCGTCCCCGATGGAGACGGTGCTCATGGGCCTGTGCGGCTGCGCGGGGATGGACGTCGTCGAGATCCTGGAGAAGATGCGGGCCAATCTCGCGGACCTGCACATCGAGGCGGACGCGGAGCGCGCGCCCGCGCCGCCCCGGGTCTTCACGAAGATCCACCTGCGCTTCCGGCTGTGGGGAGCGGGCCTGACGCAGGAGCAGGCCGAGCGGGCCGTCGCCCTGTCGCTGGACAGGTACTGCTCGGTGGGGGCGATGCTGCGCTCTACGGCGCAGCTGACCCACGAGGTGATCGTCAGACCGGCGGAGGCGCGGATCCGGGCTTCGGCCAAACGCGCTCCGCGAGCCGGACAGCCGCCAGCCCGATCGCCACGCCCACGGCGTTGACAACCAGATCGCCGGCTTCCGCGGTCCGGTAGCGCATCAGCCACTGCAGTCCTTCCACGAACGCCCCGTAACCGGTCCCGATGAGCCACGCCGGCGCCGTCGCCCGCCCACGCGCGAGCAGCGCCCCGAGCACGCCGTAGCCCGCGAGATGCCAGAAGGGCCCTCCCGGCGCCCC
>DASUAK010000139.1:0-22371 GCA_035763845.1 bacterium
CTGCCCGTCCACGATGGCTTCTCCGCGTGAGGGTGAGGCGACACCCGCAAGGATCCGCAGCAGCGATGTCTTGCCCGATCCGTTGGCTCCGAGGAGGCCGATGACCGAGCCGTCGAGGCGGGCGTGCATCCCGTCCAGGGCAACAACGCCCTCGATCTCGAGCGTGAGATCACGGAGCTCGATGATCATCGCTATCTATGATAGTTCGCTCAGCGACTGTTGAGGACGCCGAGGGCATCGCCCGCGCCCACGTGGACGCGTGGCGGACGACCTACGGGGGTATCCTCCCCGCCGCCTTCCTTGCCGCCCTGTCGGTGGAGCGCCGGGCGGAGATGTGGCGCCGGGCCGCCGCCCTCAGCGGTCAGGCCGGACGCTCGCTCACCGTGGCCGAGGAGGCCGGCCGCATCGTGGGCTTCTCCGCGGGCGGTCCAACCCAGGATCCGGACCCGGTCTATACCGGGGAGCTGTACGCCATCTACATCCTCGAGTCCCATCAGCGGCGCGGCATCGGCCGCCGGCTCGTTGCGCCGGTCGCGGCGGCGCTCGCCGCCGGCGGCCACAGCACCATGCTGCTCTGGGTCCTCGCCGCCAACGCGGGCGCCAGGCGCTTCTACGAATCCCTGGGCGGCCGCGCCGCCCGCGAGCAGCGCACCGACATCGGGGGCATCGCCTACCCCGAGGTCGGGTACGGCTGGGACGATCTGCCCGCTCTGATCCGCCGGCTTACCGCAGCGGCTGGATGACGACCTGGTTCCCCTGGAACAGCGGGATGAGCACGCGGTCCCGCCGGCTGTCGTAGCCGATGTCCGCGGGGGAGGCCACGTTGCTCACGACCACCTCCGCGTTCGCGCCGGTGACCCGGTACACGGCCGAGGCCGCCCAGCTGCTGACAAGCAGCACCTGGCCCTGGAGCACCACCACACCGTCCAGCTGTCCCTGCGGAAGCTGCTGACCCGGCTGCTGCTGTCCCTGGGGCGTCAGGTGAATGATGTCGCCTCCGGGGCTGAAGGTGACGATCACGAGGCGGCCGTTGGGGAGCACCGCGATCCCGTTGGGGCCTTTGAGGAACGTCCCCTTGGCCACGGTGCTCAGCCGGCCGTTCCGGATCCGGTACACGGCGTCCGTGCCCGACGGGCTGAAGTCAGGCTTGAGGCCGCTGTCCGTGATGTAGACGGAGCCATCGGCGGCCGCGGCGACGTCGTTCAGGAAGGTCGCTCCCGGAACGCTCACCGACCCTTTCGGGGCGCCCGTGCGGAGGTCGAACATGCGGACCGCCGTGATGTCGGCGACGTAGAGCGTGCCGCCGCTGATCGCCGAGCCCTTCGGCGCATTGAGGGTTACCGCCGCGTTCGCGCCGTCGATCCATTTCATGGTGAGGATGCGGCCGTCCGGCGCGACCCGGGAGATGAAGCCGTTGTCGTCGGCTCCCGTCGGATTGCCGTTGATGTTGGACACGAGATAGACGTCGCCGGCCGGATCATAGAGCACCGACTCCGGGGTGGAGAAGCCGCTCACCGTGATCGCCGGCGGCAGCGAGGGCGCGGCGAAGCCCTGCGGGATGAGGAGCAGGAGCAGGCCCGCGACCAGGGCCGCGGACAGGGTGCGGGGACGCATCGAGATCACCTCTTCAGGATCTGGGATAGGCGTGTCGTCCCGGAGCAACGGGCCAGGCACCGGGGCGCATTCCCAGCCGGTGGTCAAAGCATCGGCAGGCTGCGCGGCGGGCGGCCGAGCGGGAAGGCTTCGTCCAGGCGGCGGATCTCCGCCTCCGACAGGGTCAGGTCGCCGGCCGCGGCGTTGTCGCGGACGTGCTCCGGCGTGGAGGCTTTCGGGATGGCGAAGACGCCGTCCGGATGCAGCAGGAAGGCGAGGGCCACCTGGTAGGGCGTCGCGCCGCGCCCTTCGGCGATCTCGGCCAGGACGCGCCCGCCGGGGCTGGACGGTGCGGGAAAGCGGCCCGAACCGAAGGGGCTGTAGGCGACGACAGCGACGGCGTGCTCGGCGCACCACGGGATCACCGTGTGCTCGATGGCACGCTCCCGCAGGTGGTACAGCACCTGGTTGCACGCGATGCGGCGGGCGCCGGCGATCCGCGCCGCCTCCTCCAGCTCCTCCGCATCGAAGTTGCTCAGCCCCCAGAAGCGGATCTTGCCCTCCTGGACCAGGCGCTCGAAGGCGCGGATCGTCTGGTCGAGCGGATGGGAGCCGGGCCAGTGCAGCAGGTAGACATCGAGGTGATCGACGCGCAGCCGGCGCAGGGAGGCCGCGCAGGCGCGCAGCACCCCCTCGTACGAGGCGTTGTGGGGCAGGACCTTCGAGACGAGGAAGACCTCGGCCCGGCGGCCCTCGATGGCTTCGCCGACGATCTCCTCGACCCGCCCGCTGCCGTACATCTCCGCGGTGTCGATGTGCGTCATCCCGGCGTCGAGCCCCGCGCGCAGGGCGGCGACGGCACGGGCGCGGCCGTCGCGCTCCATGTACCAGGTCCCCTGACCGACCACGGGCACCTGTACCCCCGTCCACCCGAAGGAGCGGCGGCGCATCGGCCCGCTACGCCCGGGCCTGCGTGGACTGGGCGACGGGGAGATGTTCGAGGTATCTCTGCAGCATGGCCGGACCTCAGGCGTGCGCGGTGCGATTGAGGAGATCAGTCGGTGAAGACTTGTACGACGATCACGCCGCCGCGCCCTGCGCTGAGGACGCCCACGCCGAGGCGCCCGAAGGCGGGCGAGAGGATGTTGCGCCGGTGCGGCGGGCTGGCCATGAGACGTGTGTGCGCGGTGCGGACGTCGTCCGCATAGGCCAGATTCTCCCCGACCAGGCGGAAGCGGATCCGGGCGGCCAGCGCGCGGTCCAGGGGATCGCGCCCGTCGGGCGAGCGGTGGGAGAGAAAGCCGCGCGCGAAGAGCTCGCGTCCGTAGTCCCGGGAGACGCCGCGCAGCCCGGTGCTGACCGCGAGCGGGCGCAGGCCCGCCGCGCGCCGCTCCTGCGCGATGAGCGCGACGACCAGGCTCTCCAGGGCGGGATCCGCCTGCGCGGTCGCGGAGCGGTAGGGCAGGGCGATGACCGCCGCCGATGACTGCGCCGTCTCCACGCCGGCGCCTGCCAGGAGCGCAGTGATGACAATGACCCCGTAGATGCCTCGCCCCATGCCTCGCTGCCTCGTGCACGAACCCCTCGGTCGTCCGGAGGGCTTGGAGGAACAGTTCCCCCCGGAGGCGTAAGGCCCTGCGGGTGGCAAGAGGTCACGGTGGAGGTGAGCGATCTGATGCATGCTCGGGCGTTCGTGGCCGTGCTGGTCATAGGCGCGCTGCTGGGCGGCACGGGAGTGGCGGCCGCGCAGGACCTGGGGACGCTGATCAAGATCCTCGGCGTCGGCGCTGTCGTCAAGATGTTCGCGCCCCAGCTGAACACGTTCATCAACCAGCTGCTGCAGGCGAAGGACGTCGAGACGAAGCAGACCACGAAGGTCGTGCCCATCCTCAGCGTCTCCATCGGGATCGGCACGCCTGGTCAGGCGACCATCGGGGCGGCGCAGGTGGCCGGTCCCCGGAGCGCGGTGGACAAGGTCCAGGCCGTGGCCGCGCTGGAGGGCAACTTCCAAGGGGTCTTTCACATCAAGGCGCTGGTGCCGACGGACAGCCTCGAGCCGTGGAAGCGTCTGCGGCGCGTCCCCAGCGTAGGGGTCTCCGCGATCATCGACCTGAAGCTGTGACCCGGATCGGAGCGACGGACATGCGTCGGGCGGGGCCGCAGGAACGGCTCCGCCCGATCGTCGTTCAGCAGAGGGGTCGTGCGTTTACCGGCGCAGCACGGGCTCGCGGGCGGTGAGGCGGACGATCTCCGCCGGATCCTCCACCCGCTCCATCCTCATCGGCGCGCGGGGACCGCGGGGTTCGTCGGGCGACCCGCAGAGGTCATAGACGGCGACGACCTCGTCGCCGATCCGCGCTTCCATCTCCGTCACAGCGCCGCACCGGGGGCACCGCCATACGGTTACGGTTCCCATCGTCACCGCCTCCATCCGGCGCCTGTCGTATCAGTACCTGACAGCAATCCGTGTGCCACTACTTCCAACGTACCCAGGAAGCGTCCCCGTTCCGCCTCCCGGAAGGTTTTGCCTCGCGCCGGGGGAGGAGAAACCTCCGCCGCGTGGAGTACCCACACAGTGCATGTCCCAGACCATCGCGGGAGTGTACGTCGCCGCCGTCACGCCGTTCGCTGCGTCCGGCGAGATCGATCTCGACGCGTTCACCGGTCATGCGCGCTGGCTGGCCGCGCGCGGCGTGCACGGAATCATGCCGTTCGGCACCAACGGAGAAGGTCCCTCGGTCGGGCTCGAGGAGAAGCGGCGGGCCCTCGACCGTCTGTTCCGGGCCGGCCTGTCGTGCCAGATCGTGCCGGCGGTCATGCAGGGGAACCTGCCGGAGACGCTCGCCCTCGTGCGGATGATCTCCGACCTGCCCGCCTCGGCCGTCGTGGTGCTGCCGCCCTATTACTTCAAGCCGGCGAGCGCAGACGGCCTGCGGGCCTTCCTCGAGCCCGTGATCGCGGCATCGCGCCATCCCGTGATCCTGTATCACATTCCCAAGTACGCCGTCCCCGTGCCGGTCGAGCTCGTCGGCTCGCTCGACGTCTGGGGCGTGAAGGACTCCGGCGGCGAGCCGGGGTACGCCGAGGCCGTCCTCCGCGCGGGCCGCGGCGTGCTCGTGGGGACCGAGGACGACCTCTGGACGCGCCTGCGCGGCGGAGCCGCGGGGATGATCTCGGCCCTGGCCAACGCCGTCCCCGAGCGCATCCTCGAGATCTACGAGTTGGCCCGGCGCAACGACGCGGCCGCGGGGCGCCCGCTGGCCGAGCGGCTGCAGCAGGTCCGGGCGATGACGAAGGCGTACGCCGCCCCGGGTGTCCTGAAGCGTCTGGCCCAGGCCCGCCACGGACTGCCGATGGGTACGGTGCGCCCGCCGCTGCTCCCCGTCCCCGATCCGTACGATCCCGGTCCCATCCTCCGCCTCGCCGCCGTGGACTGACGCCCGCCGCCTGTGCGGCAGGAGAAGATGTCCGCGGCGCGGAACTGATGCTCGGCAGAAGGACAGCACGTTCACGATGCGGACAGGTTCTCCCCGCCGGCCTGTCCGGAAGGGCAGGCATCATCCTGTGCCCGGGAAAGACCAGGCGGCTGCAGGCGCACACAGTCCGTCGCCGTCACACGACTCCGTCCAATCGGTCGAACGCGTCATCACGCTGCTCGGCGCCCTGGGCCAGGCCGGCCGTCCGCTGAACATCTCGCAGCTCAGCGCCGCGGCGGCGCTGCCGCGGCCGACCGTGTACCGCCTCATCCAAACGCTCACCGCGCAGGGGATGACGGCGCACGCCGAGGGCGGCTACGTCATCGGTCCGCGCATCCTCTGGCTGGCCGGGCGGCGCCTCGAACAGGTCGAGCTGCGCGCGGTCGGCCGCGCCGCGCTGGTCGACCTGCGCGACCGCACGGGCGAGACGGTGCACCTGGCCGTGCTCGAGCAGGGCCAGGTCGTGTACATCGATAAGAGCGAGCCCTCCGGGCCGATGCGGATGGCGTCGGCGATCGGCATGATCATGCCCGCGCACTGCACCGCGCTGGGCAAGGCGATGCTGGCCCACCTGAGCGCGGAGGAGGCGGCCCGGGTCGTGGAGACCTGGGGGCTGCCGGCGCGCACGGCCAACACGATCACCGACCGGTCCCGCCTGGCGGCCGAGCTGACCGCGGTTCGCGCGCGGGGGTACGCCGTGGACAACGTGGAGAACGAGGAGGGCGTGCGCTGCGTGGGCGCGGCGGTGTTCGACCACCGGGGACTGGTCGCCGGGGCGGTGAGCCTCTCGGGGCCGACGCAGTCCGTGACGCAGGACCGCGTGCGCCGGGTCCTCGGTCCCGAGGTAATGCACGCCGCGGCCCAGATCTCGCAGGCCCTGGGATGGACCGGAACGCGGCAGAGGGAGGACGGTGAGCGGTAGATGGCGCTGACGCAGGCGCAGGTGATCGAGGGGTTCCGCAAGGTGGCCACGGCCTCCGTGGCGGACGCCGTGGACCGCATCGTGAAGCGGCCCGGGTTCATGACGTACGAGATCAAGCCCATTGTCCCCGCGAAGATCGCCGGCCCGGCGGTCACGGTGCTGGAGCGGGCCGCGCAGGAGAGCCGGCCCCCGGAGCACGCCCTGCAGGCGATCGATGAGGCGGAGGCGGGCTCGATCATCGTCATCGGCATGGAAGATCCCGAGCAGGCGCGCAACGTCGCCCAGTGGGGCGGCCTGATGACGGCGGGGGCGGTGGCGCGGGGCCTCGGCGGCGCCGTCCTGGACGCGGGCACGCGCGACGTGATGGAGATCCGGCAGGCCGCTTTCCCCGTCTTCTCGCGCACGGTGATCCCGAGCAGCACGGTCGGCCGGTACATCACCGTCGGGCTGAACCTGCCCGTCGTCTGCGGGGGCCTGCTGGTGCATCCGGGAGATCTCATCGTCGGAGACGCGGACGGCGTGGTCGTGGTGCCGCGGGCCCAGGCGGCCGAGGTCCTGGCGGCCGCGCAGCAGATCGAGGAGACGGAGGCGCGGATGACCCAGGCGATCGGGCGGCTGCGGTCGATCCGGAAGGCGGTGGAGGAGTTTGCCCGCATCTGAGCTCTCGCCCGAGATCGTGGCCCTTGGCGAGCCGATGGCGGAGTTCGCCGCCGAGCAGCGCGGCCGCCTCGGCGGGGTGCGGACGTTCCGCCGCGGATTCGGCGGCGACACCGCCAACTTCATCGTCGCGGCCGCGCGGATGGGCGCGCGCTGCGGCTACGTGACCCGCCTGGGCGACGACGAGTTCGGCCGCGCCTTCCTCCTGCTGTGGGCCCAGGAGGGCGTGGACACCCGCCACGTGATCGTGGAGCCGGGGGCGCGCACGGGCGTGTACTTCATCTCGCGGCATGACGGCGGACACGACTTCACCTACTACCGCGGCGACTCGGCCGCCTCGCGGCTCCGGCCGAAGGATCTCGCGCCCGCGTATCTGGCCGGGACGAAAGTCCTGCACACCTCGGGGATCACCCAGGCCATCTCCGGCACCGCGCGGGCCGCGGCCGCGGAGGCGGTGCGGATCGTGAGGAACGCCGGCGGCGCGGTCAGCTACGACGTCAACCTCCGTCCCCGCCTGTGGCCGGTCGAGTCCGCGCATCCGGTGATCGAGGAGTCGCTCGCCGGGGCCACGCTGGCGTTCCTCAGCGAGGAGGACGCGGCGCTGCTCTATCCGGGCGCCGACGCGCCGGAGGTGCTCCGCCGGGTCCTCGACCGGGGCCCCCGGATCGCCGTGCTCAAGCGCGGCGGACTTGGCTGCGCCGTCGCGGCCTCGACCGGAGAGCGGTACGAGCTGCCGGCCTGGCCGGTGGAGGTCGTGGACACGACGGGCGCCGGCGACGCCTTCGCGGGGGCGTTCGTCGCGGCCTGGCTGGGCGGCGCCGGTCTGGAGGATGCGGGGCGGTTCGCCAACGCGGTCGGCGCGCTGACCGCCACGGGCCTGGGGGCGGTGGCGCCGATCCCGACCCGGGAGCAGGTGGTGCAGTTCATCAGGGAACGTCAGGCCAGGGCCTAATCCAGAGAGGGAGTGAGAAGCATGGGACGCAGGATCGTACTGCTGGCGCTTGCGCTGGTGCTCGTCTCGGGCGCGGTGCCGGCGGCAGGCGCCCCCGCGCCGGTGAAGCTGCGCGTGGGCATCGTCGCGGCGATCGACCAGCTCGGGACCCCCGTGGCGGTGGATCGCGGGTTCTTCGAGAAGTGGGGGCTGGACGTCACGATCGCCAACCCCTTCCCGACGGGTGTGGATCTGCTCAACGCGCTGCAGGCCGGGGAGATCCAGATGGGGCAGGTGGGCGTGCCGATGATCGGCGCCGTGCTGCGCGGGATGGATCTCGTCATCCTCGGCAACTACAGCGGCAGCAGCAGCCGGCTCGGCGGCGATGACACGATGGCCATCGTCAGCCGGCCCGGCACGAACATCAAGACGATCGCCGACCTCCGCGGCAAGCGCATCGCGGTGTCCTTCGGCACGATCAGCCACCTCTACATCCTCGGCGTGCTGCAGCGCGCCCGCCTGGCCGTGGGCGACGTGACGCTGGTCAACACGCCGCCGGCCGAGATGCCGGTGGCCCTGCGCGGCGGGGCCGTGGACGCCTTCACGACGTGGGATCCGTTCCCGGTGATCGCCCTGCGCGAGATCCCGGGCACCTACGAGGTCGTGCGCGGCGGCGGCTTCATCGGGTTCATGGGGTTCATCGTCGCCACCCGGCAGTGGGCCGCGCAGAACGGGGAGACCGTGGAGAAGTTCCTGGCCGCGCGGGCCGAGGCCGACCAGTTCATGCGCGCGAATCCGGTCAAGACCGCGGAGATCGGCGTGCGCTGGCTGACCTCGATGCGGCCGGAGGTGGCCCTGCGTGGGGTGCGGAACAACCTGCCCACGCTGGACATCCGCATCTCCTCCTTCAACTACCTGGCGCTGCACAACGGGATGACCACGCTGAACCGGCTGGGCTTCCTGCCGGGCGTCTTCGACGTGAACAAGGTCTTCATGCCGGGGCCGATCCTGAACGTGATGAAGAACCACCCGGCCCTGTTCAGCGACCTGCCGGCGATCCCGCGGTCTGCGATGGTGGGCCCGGGGTTCGTCTTCAAGGCCCCGGCGCCCTGACACAGCGCCCGGTGGCTTCGGTGCGGGCCGCGGCGCGGACGGCGCCGCGGCCCCAGCGCAGGACGGGGACGGCCGCCGCCGCGCTGCTCTGGTTCGCCGCGCCCTTCGCCGCCCTGGTGGCCGCGTGGCTGCTCGCCGTGCGCGCCTTCGACGTGCCGCTGCGGGTCTTCCCCGGGCCGGGGGACGTCGTGGCGGCGTTCCGCCAGCAGGCGGCCGTCGGGGCGCTGTGGACGCACGTCCGGGAAAGCCTCACCCGGGTGCTGGTCGGCAGCACGCTGGCCGTCGTGACCAGCGTGCCCCTCGGCATCGCCATCAGCACCAACCGCACCGTGGCCGGCTTCTTCGCGCCGATCCTGCGCTTCTTCTCGGTGCTGGCCGGGATCGCCTGGATCCCGCTGGCCACGCTGTGGTTCGGCTACGGCTTCGGCGCGATCACCTTCATCATCTTCAACGCGGTCTTCTTCATCGTGGTCTACAACACGATGCTGGGCGTGAGCCGCATCCCCCTCGCCCTGCGCCATGCGGCGCGTTCCCTGGGGGCTGGGCCCGTCCAGATCGTCCTGGAGGTGCTGCTCCCCGGCGCCCTGCCCAACATCGTGACCGGCATCCGCACGGGCATGGGCTTCGCCTGGCGCGGCCTGATCGCGGCGGAGATCATCGCCACGAACGCGGGGCTGGGCTACATGCTGTTCCTGGCCCGCGACTTCTACCGCACCGAGGTGATCGTGCTCGGCATGATCCTCATCGGCGCGATCTGGGTGGCGATCGACCGCCTCGTCCTGGCCCCGCTGGAGCGGCGGACGATCGAACGCTGGGGCCTCACCCGAAGGGTAGCCTGATGGCGCTGGCCGGGACCGTCCTGCCCGCTCCGTGGTGGGGCCGGCCGCTGCGCTGGCTGGTCCGGCAGCCCGCCTGGCGCACGCTCGGGCCGTTCGTCCCCATCGCCGCGCTGTGGGCCCTGGCGGTGGAGCTCGAGATCTTCCCGCGCGCCTTCTTCCCCGGACCGCTGGAGGTCCTGCGGGCCTTCGGCAGCCTGATCTACAAGGGTGTCCTGCCGCAGTACCTGCAGGACAGCGTCGTCCGCCTCGCCGTCGGCACCGGGCTGGGCGTGCTGGCCGGGGTGCCCTTCGGCATCCTGATCGGCCTGCACACCCGCAGCTACCGCTTCTTCTGGCCGCTGGTGATCTTCTTCCAGGCCATCGGGGACATCGCCTGGCTGCCCATCCTGCTGATCTGGTTCGGCTTCACGTTGACCACGATGACGTTCGTCATCGTCTACACGGTGGTCTTCCCGGTGATCTTCAACACCGCCCTGGGCGTGCGCACGGTCCCGCTCGAGATGATCCGCGCCGCGCAGTCCCTGGGCGCCCCGCGCTGGCGGATCCTCGGCGACGTCGTCCTGCCCGGCGCCCTGCCGAACGTCGTCACCGGCCTGCGGAACGGATTGGGCTACGGCTGGCGCGCCCTGATCGCCGCGGAGATCATCGTCGGCACCAGCGGGATCGGGTTCATGATGTTCGACGCCCGGCGCAGCGGCAGCGTCGTGGAGATGCTGCTCGGCATGATCGTGCTCGGGATCCTATGGTACGTCGTGGACGGCGGCATCCTCGCACCGCTCGAACGCGCCACGATCCAGCGCTGGGGGATGGTGACCGATGTCTGATCTCGTCATCCGCGAGCTGACGAAGACCTACTACGACCTCTACAGCGGCCAGCACGTCACGGCGGTTCAGGACGTCTCGCTCGAGCTCCGCGAAGGGGAGTTCGTGAGCATCGTCGGACCCAGCGGCTGCGGGAAGACCACGCTGCTGAACGTCATCGCGGGGTTCATCCCCCCGACGCGGGGAGAAGTGCTGCTGGACGGCCGCCGGGTGCAGGGGCCGGGGCCCGACCGGGGGGTGGTGTTCCAGAGCTTCGCGCTGTTCCCATGGAAGACGGTGCTGCAGAACGTCGCCTTCGGGCTGAAGATGCGCGGGCTGGGGCGGGCCGAGCGCGAGCGCGTCGCCCGCGAGCACATCGCTCTGGTCGGGCTCGCCGGCTCCGAAGGGCAGTACCCCCACGAGCTGTCCGGCGGGATGCAGCAGCGGGTGGGCGTGGCCCGCGTGCTGGCCAACCATCCCGAGGTGATGCTGATGGACGAGCCCTTCGCCAGCGTGGACGCCCAGACGCGCATGACGCTGCAGGAAGAGCTGACCCGCATCTGGGAGGCGAAGCACCCGACCGTGCTCTTCGTCACCCACGACGTGGACGAGGCGGTCTTCCTGGCCAACCGCGTCGTCGTGCTGAGCGCGCGGCCTGCCCGCGTGCGCGAGGTGGTCGCGGTCGACCTCCCCCGGCCGCGCTCGTGGACCGCGCTCGTCGAGGACGCCGCCTACAAGCGCCTGGTCGCGCGCGTGCTGGCCCTCGTGCGCACGCCGGCGCCGTGAAGCGCGCCGTGCGGATCGCCTCCGTGCTGGCCACTCTGGCCGTGCTGTGGCAGGTGTGGTTGAGCGCGCAGGCGGCCCCGAAGATCCCCCCCGACCTCGCCGCCCACGTCGGCCCGCGCGGGACCGTCGACCTGCAGGTGCAGCTGCGGTTCGCTCCCGAACGGTTCCACATCCTGATGTTCCAGCGCTTCGGGCGCGTCTCGGGCACGGAGGGACGGACCATCGAGGTGCGGGGCGTCGCTCCGGACCGCGTGCGCGGGATCGCGCGCCTGTACTGGGTGGAGCGCATCGCCATCCTCGAGGACGACGGGTAGGGAGGGACCGATGAAGGCGATTCGCATCCATGAGACGGGGCCGGCCGAGGTGCTGCGGTTGGACGAGGTTCCGGAGCCCACGCCCGGACCGGGGCAGGCGCGTGTCCGCCTCCACGCCGCCGGCGTCAACTTCCTCGACATCTACCACCGCACCGGCCTCAACCCACTGCCGCTCCCGGCGATCCTGGGCAGCGAGGGCGCCGGGCTGGTCGAGGCGGTCGGCTCCGGGGTCACCGAGGTGGCCGTAGGCGACCGCGTCGCGTACACCAACGTGCTCGGCAGCTATGCCGAGGTCGTCGCGGCGCCCGCCTGGCGGCTCGTCCCGATCCCGGCCGGGCTCGACTTCACGCAGGCCGCCGCGGCGATGCTCCAGGGGATGACGGCGCACTACCTCGTGCACACGACGTACCCGCTCCGGCCGGGCGAGTGGGCGCTGGTGCACGCGGCGGGCGGGGGCGTGGGGGCGCTGCTGGTTCAGATGGCCAGGCGGTCGGGCGCCCGCGTCATCGCCACCGCAGGCAGCGATGAGAAGACCGCTATCGCCCGGGAGTCGGGGGCGGAGGTGTGCATCAACTACAGCCGGGACGACTTCGTCGGCGAGGTCAGGCGCGTCACCGAAGGGCAGGGGGTGGCGGTGGTCTACGATTCGGTGGGCCGCGACACCTTCGACCGCAGCCTGGAGTGCCTGGCCGTGCGCGGCATGCTGGTGCTCTACGGGAGCGCCAGCGGGCCGGTCGCTCCTGTCGATCCCCGCACCCTCAACAGCAAAGGCTCCCTCTTCCTGACCCGTCCCTCGCTGCACCACTACACCCACACCCGCGCCGAGCTGCTGGCTCGGGCCGGTGACGTCCTCGGCTGGGTCCGCGACAGCACCCTCCGGCTGCGGCTGGACCGCACGTACCCGCTGCGTGCGGCTCGGGATGCCCACGCGCGGCTGGAAGGCCGGCAAGCCCTCGGGAAGATTGTCCTAAGTGTCTGAGCCGGGGCCACCCCTCCGCAGCCCGTACGGGGAAGGGGTCCCGCGGCCCTTGTTTATCCTTGCGGGGAGAGGGAAAATGGAAATGTCTCCCCTGGCGGGAGCGCAGCGGCCGACTGATGAGCGCTTCCGATCTCCCCCGGCAGGAGCTCCTGATGGCCGAGCCGGCGGCCTCTGACCACCAGGTCTCCGACCAGGACGGTCGGCTAACCTCGCGCCTGGCCCTCGATGTGTGGTTCGCTACGCCCGAAGATCCCGTTGCCTCCCACCGCGCCGTGCTGCGTCTGACGTACGGCAGCGCCCCCGCCGTCGTGATCATGGCCGCCATCGCCCACCTTCTTGGCATCGCCTTGCCGCTGTGGCTCATCGCCTTCCAGGCCGCGGTGATGATGGGGGCGGCCTGGCGCCAGGAGCGGCTCCTCGACGACGGGATCTTCACGCCATGGATGCCGGCCGCGCACCTCAACCTTGACCTCCTGCTGCTTACCGTGTGGGTCGCATTCTCGGGCGGAGTGCAGAGCCCGTTCGTCTGGGTGTACGGGGTCGCCATCGCCATCTACGGGGTCCTCTGGGGCCTGCGGTTCGCCGTGGCCACGGCGACGCTCTGCAGTGTCTACCTCATCACCATCCTGGCGCTGGGCCGGCTCGGGCTCACGCTGCCCGCCGTGGACACCCCCTCGCCCATGCCGGTGCGGGCCTTCCTCATCAGCTACATCGCGATGTTCTACGTGGTAGGGTTCGTCGCCGCCGCGCTGCGCCGCCAGCTCCGCGAGGTGTTCCGCGAGGCGCAGACGGACCCGCTCACCGGGCTGGCCAACAGGCGCGCCCTCCGCCTGGCGCTGGACCGCGAGCTGGCGCGGGCCGCGCGGTACGGCCATCCGTGCGCGGTGCTGGTGCTGGAGATCGACCGCTTCAAGCAGATCAACGACCGGTTCGGCCACCTCCAGGGGGACGAGGCGCTGCGGAAGGTGGCCGCCACCCTGCGCTCCTCCTGCCGGGCGACGGACGTCCTCTCACGCTTCGGAGGCGACGAGTTCGTCGTCGTGATGCCCCACACCCCGATGGACGAGGGGCGCCGCGTCGGCGAGCGCGTCCGCCGCGACGTCGAGGAGTTCACGCTCCTCCGCGGCTTCCACCTGACGCTGAGCGCCGGCCTGGCCGTCTACGCCGATCACGCGCAGGACTCGCGCGCGCTGCTGGAAGCGGCGGACCAGGCGATGTACCGGGTGAAGCAGCGGGGAGGCAACGGCATCGAGGTTGCTTGAGGCCCTCCCGTCCGGGGAAAATCCACAGGCGCGATGGCTGTGGATTCCAAGACCTCCCCGGTCCGCTCCTCCCTCGTGTTCGTCGTCCCTGCCGCGGCGCTGGCCGTGGCCGTGGCGGCCGCCGCGGTGCTCGTCGGCGTGGCCGGGGGCGCCGCCGTCTACCTCGCGGACCCCAACCGCGTCTACAGCGGGATGTGGGAGGCGACGCGGATCTACGCCGGCGGCGGCGAGCTGATCGCCAGCTTCTACCGGGAGAACCGCAAGTACGTCACCCTCGAGGAGATTCCGGAGCACACCCGCGCCGCCGTCCTGGCCATCGAGGACGACCGCTTCTATCACCACATCGGCGTCGACCCGCGCGCGGTGCTGCGCGCCCTGGTGCGGAACATCCGCTCGGGTGAGATGCGCGAGGGGGGCAGCACCATCACCCAGCAGCTGGCCCGCAGCCTCTACCTCAGCCGCCGCCGCAGCATCACCCGGAAGGTCGCCGAGATGCTGCTGGCCCTGGAGCTGGAGCGCCGGCTGACCAAGGACGAGATCCTGGAGCGCTACCTCAACCAGGTGTACTTCGGCCAGGGCGCCTACGGCATCCAGATGGCCGCGCGCGTGTACTTCGGCAAGCCGGCGGCCGAGCTGACCCTGGGGGAGAGCGCCCTCCTGGCCGCGCTGATCCGTGCGCCCTCCATCTACAACCCGTACCAGAATCTTCCCGCTGCCGCCTCGCGCCGGCGCGTCGTGCTCGACCGGATGGTGCGGCTGCATCTGGCCGACCCCGAGGCGGCGCAGGCCGCCCGGGAGGGCCGGATCGCTCTGGCCTCGCCGCGCAACGCCGGCTTCGTGGGGATGCGCGCGCCCTACGTCTCCGCCACGGTGCTGCAGTACCTCATCGACCGCTACGGCGAGGACCTCGTGTACACCGGCGGTCTCCAGGTCTACACGACGATCGACCTGCGGATGCAGGCCGCCGCCGAGCGGGCCCTGCGGCGCGGCGTGGACCGGGCCAGAGCGGGCCGCTTGAACGTCACGCAGGGAGCGCTGGTCGCCCTCAATCCGCTGACGGGCTACATCCGGGCGATGGTCGGGGGCTACGACTTCGAGCGCAGCTCCTTCAACCGGGTCTGGCAGGCGCAGCGCCAGGCCGGCTCCGCCTTCAAGCCGTTCATCTACACCGCGGCCGTGGCGAACGGCTGGCGGCCGACGCGTCTGATCCTGGACGCCCCGGTCAGCTACAGCGACGGCAGCGCCCGCCGGTGGACGCCGCAGAACTACGACAAGAAGTTCCGCGGCTGGATAACCCTGCGCGGGGCTCTGGAGCAGTCCATCAACATCCCGGCGATCCGCACCCTGCAGCGGATCGGTCCCGAGCGCGTCATCGCCTCCGCCCGGCGGATGGGCATCCGCAGCCCGCTGTCCCCGACGCTGTCGCTGGCCCTCGGCGCCTCCGAGGTCACACCTCTGGAGATGGCCTCCGCGTACGGCACGCTCGCGGCGATGGGCGTGCGCGCCGACCCGATCCTCGTGCTCAAGGTCGTCGACGGGCAGGGCCGGGTGCTGGAGGAGAACCACCCACTGCGCAGCGCCGCCCTCGAGCCCCGCGTCGCCGCGCAGATGATCGACCTGCTCAAGGGCGTCATCGTGCGCGGCACCGGCCGCCGCGCGGCGATCGGGCGGCCGGCGGCGGGAAAGACCGGCACGAGCGACGACTACCGCAACGCCTGGTTCATCGGCTTCACCCCGTACCTGTCCACCGCGGTGTGGGTCGGTAACGACGACAACACGCCGATGCGCCGCGTCGTGGGCGGTACCGTCCCGGCCGGCATCTGGGCCGCTTTCATGCGGACGGCAGGGCAGACCATGCCGCCGGACGACTGGGACGGTCTGCCCGGACCCGAGCCGGCGGTCCTCACCGAGATCCGCACCGCGGCCTCGCGCCTGCCCACGTGGTTCTCCTCCCGGGCGACCTCCGTGGAGGAGCAGCCCCGCCGGCGCCCGGTCCGTCCGCGGCCCGCCGGGGAGGAGCAGGTGGTCCCGATCCCCGATGAGCTCTCGCCCCGCCGCCGCGAGGATGGTCTCCGCCAGCTTCTCCACCGCCCGGGCTGACGCATTGACAGCCGCGTCCCCGTCCCGTAGCCTGATCCTGCCGGAGGCTGTATTGAAAATGACTTTCAGCTTCCGGGGAGCGTGGGGGCATGCGGGCGGAGCGCGTGGCGGAGCGGCTGCGGGCGCGGGGCCGCCGGATGACGGTGCAACGGCGGGCGGTGCTCGCCGCCCTGCGCGCCCTGGGCTGCGCGCGTGACGCCGAGGCGATCCACGCGCGGGCCCGCCGCGTCTACCCGCATCTCGGGCTCGTCACGGTCTACCGGACCCTCGACGCGTTCGTCGCCGACGGCGTGGCCCACGCCGTCCACCTCGGTGACGGGCGGGTGCGATACGATCTCTCCGAGGACGGCGCGCACCACCATCACGTGGTCTGCCTGCGCTGCGGCCGCGTGGCGCGCGTGGACCGCTGCCACCTCCCCGCGCCGCGCCGCCTGGATCTGCCCCGGGGCTTCACCGTTACCGTGCACCGCCTCGAGCTGTTCGGCTACTGCGGGCGCTGCGCGCGCCGGTCCTGATGCGCCTCCAGCGGGGGCGGAGGGCCGCGGCCGCGGCGCTGCTCACCGTGCTGACCGCGGGCTGCGCAATGCGGGAAGCGGCTCCCCCGGGCACCATGTCGGTCGTGGCCACGTTCTCGACCCTCGCCGGGTTCGTGGAGCAGACGGGAGGAGATCGCGTCGCGGTGCGGACCCTCGTGCCGCCCGGGGTCCCTCCGCACGACTATGAGCCCGCCCCGCGAGACCGCGCCGCGCTCGAACGGGCGAAGGTCTTCGTCTACAACGGCGTAGGCTTCGAGCCGTGGCTGGACCGGGTGCTGGCCGACCTGCCGGCCTCTTTGGTCCGCGTCGACGCCGGCGCGGGCATCGCCGCGCGGGCGCGGGATCCGCACGTCTGGCTCGATCCCGTGCTGGCCGCCGCTCAGGTGGATGCGATCCGGGATGGGCTGATCCGGGCCGATCCGGACGGCCGGACGCACTATGCCGCAGGGGCGGCGGCGTTCCGGCGCGAGTTGGAGGCGCTGAGCCGGCGCTACGCCCAGGTCCTGGCCGGATGCCGCCGAAGGGAATTCGTCACCTCGCATGCCGCGTTCGGGTATCTGGCCGCCCGGTACGGGCTGCGCGAGGTGCCCATCGCGGGTATCGACCCGGAAGGGGAGCCGTCTCCGGCGCGGCTGCGTGAGATCGTGGCGTTCATCCGCGCCAGCGGGACGGCGGTCGTGTTCGCGGAGCCCGGAGGCCAGGACCGCGTGGCGGAGGCGGTGGCGCGTGAGGCGGGCGCGCGCGTCTCGACGCTCGACCCGCTGGAAGGGCGCAGGGGAGGATCGTACGTCACGGTGATGGATGACAACCTCGGGCGACTGGCCGAAGGCCTCGACTGCGGACGCTGACCCCGCCATCGCGGTGCTGGACGGCGTGAGCTATGATGTCGAGGGCACCCGCGTGCTCGACGGCGTGACGCTGCGCATCGACGCCGGCGACTTCCTCGGTATCATCGGGCCGAACGGCTCGGGGAAGACGACGCTGCTGCGCGTCCTCCTCGGCCTGCTCCCGCCTTCCACCGGGAGCGTCACGCTCTTCGGCGCGGACATCCGCCGGTTCCGGCAGTGGCAGCGCGTGGGCTACGTCCCCCAGCGGCCGATCGTGGAGCCGCGCTTCCCCGCCAGCGTCTTCGAGGTCGTGATGAGCGGATGCTCCGCGCGGACGGGGCTCGGCCGCCGGTACGGCTCCGCCGAGCGGGAGGCGGCCCAGCGGGCCCTGGAGACGGTGGGCATGGCCGCCGTCCGGGACCGCCGCATCGGGCGGCTCTCGCCCGGCCAGCAGCAGCGCGTCTTCATCGCCCGGGCCCTGGTCCACCGGCCGGAGCTGCTCATCCTCGACGAGCCGACGGTCGGGGTGGACGTGGACGCCCAGGAGCAGTTCTACGCGCTGCTCCACCGGCTGAACCGCGAGCTCGGCGCCACGCTGGTCCTGGTCTCGCACGACATCAGCGTCGTGGCGCAGGAGGTCACCCGGCTGGCCTGCCTGAACCGCAGTCTGATCTTCCACGGCGATCCGGGGGAGGCGATCAGCAGCGGGGCGCTGGAGCGCCTGTACCGCTCCGCCAGCCGGGTCGTCACCCACCGCCACTAGTGATGCCCGAGATCCTGCAGTACGGCTTCATGCAGCGGGCGCTGCTCGCCGGCCTGATGATCGGGGTGATCGCGCCGGCGATCGGTGTCTTCCTCGTCCTGCGGCGCCTCAGCCTCATCGCGGACACGCTGTCCCATGTCGCGCTCGCCGGCGTGGCCCTGGGGCTGCTCGTCGGGTGGCACCCGGCCCTCGGCGCGCTGGCCGTCGCGGTCGTGGGGGCCGTGGGGATCGAGCGGCTGCGCGTCCAGGGACGCCTGTTCGGCGAGGCCGCCCTCGCCATCTTCCTGTCGGGCGGCCTGGCCCTGGCCGTCGTCCTGATCGGGTTGAGCGGCGGCTTCCGCGTGGACCTCTTCGCCTACCTCTTCGGGGCGATCACGGCGGTGCAGGCGCGGGACCTGTGGATCATCCTGGGCCTGGGCTGCGGCGTCCTCGGCGCGGTGGCCCTGTTCTACAAGGAGCTGTTCGCGATCACCTTCGACGAGGAGGCGGCGCGCGTGCAGGGCGTGCCCGTGGACGCCCTCAACCTGCTCGTCACCCTGCTCGTCGCGGTGACGGTGGTCGTGTCGATGCGGGTGGTCGGCGTCCTGCTCACCAGCGCCCTGATCGTAGTGCCGGCGGTCACGGCGCTGCGGCTCGGACGCAGCTTCCGCGCCACGATCGGCCTGGCGGTGGCGGCGTCGCTCTTCTCCGTGCTGGCCGGGATGACCGCGGCCTTCTACCTCGATCTGGCGGCGGGGGGCGCCATCGTCCTGACCTCGATCGCGCTGTTCGCCCTCTCCGCGCCGCTGGCTAGGACTTGAGGTAGCGCTGGAGCCAGCCGGTGGTGCGCTCCCAGGCGCTCCGCGCCGCGGCGGCGTTGTAGCGCTGGCCGGTGTCGTTGAAGAAGGCGTGGTCGGCGTTGGGATAGATGACGATCTCGTGGGTCACGCCGGCCTTCTGCATCGCTTCGCGCACCGCGGGAATGCCGGCGTTGATGCGCGTGTCCTGCTCGCCGTAGATGGCCAGCACCGCGGCCTTGATCTTCGCCACGTCTTCGATCGGGGGGTTCGGGCCGTAGTACGGCACGGCGGCGCGGAGGTCGGCGTTCTGCGTGGCCAGCCGCCACGTCATCCCGCCCCCGAAGCAGTATCCCATCACCCCGATCCGGTCGCGCTGCACGAACGTCAGCCCTCTCAGGTAGCGCACGGCCGCGTTCAGCATCTCGACCATCCGCTCCGCCGGCGTGCGCCCCAGCACGGCCGTGACCTCGGCCGGATCGCTGAACTTGGCGGTCCCGCCTTCGGCGGAGGCGAGGTCGACGGCGAGCCCGGCGTAGCCGAGCTTGGCCAGGCGCCGGCTGACGTCCTTGAAGTGGTCCAGCAAGCCGCGGTTCTCGTGGATGACGAGGACTGCGGGGTACGCACCGGTCCCCCTGGGGCGGGCGAGGTAGGCATGGACCGGGATCCCTCCGGAGGCGAACGAGACCATCGCGGCGGAGAGGGCCGGGTCGTCCGGGGGGACGGTCACTCCCGTGGCCTGGGCGACCGCGGGAGCAGGCGCCTGCGCGGCGGCCGCGACCTCGTCGGCCGAAGCGCTCACACCCAGGCTGTGCAGGATCGGTATGGCCATCGCCGCGCCGCCCGCCATCAGCACCGTGCGCCGCAGGAACTCCCGGCGCGGGAGCCGTCCCGCCTGGAAGTCCTCCGCCCACTCCTCGACGATGTACCGCTGCAGGTCGCTCATCCACACTCCTCCCTTCATCCCCGTCAAACAGGACCGGGGCAGTCCTCTTTCATATGGATGATACGTGTCACGGGTGGGTATCGCCATTATTCCATGGGACGGTTCGTCGTCCCGGGGCGGGTCGGTGGGACGGAAGAGCGATGATGGACTGGCCTTAACCCGCCGTCCCGCGCAGGATGGCGCGCCACCAGCCGTTGTCGGCGGGGGCGTACGCGCGGTAGGGGGACACTCGGCCGGCCAGCCCTTCGTACCGGGCGCGCAGCGCCGCTCCCGCTTCGTCCGGCGGCGCCACGACCGCGATCGCATCCAGCATCTCGTCGGTGACCTCGCCCGCCATGCGGTCCCACGCCCCGCGCGAGGCCAGCACGCTCAGACGCGCGCCGGTCTCTTCCCAGCCATGGTGCGCCAGCACTCCCCGGTAGGACGGGGTGCTGGCGTAGAAGGCGATCGCCCGCCGGGCCGCCGCGGCGCCGGGGCCGTTCGGAGCGTCGGTCACGACGAAGACGCTGGCGTTGATCCCGATGGGAACCTCCGGGCGGCCGGCCCGCGTCTGTCCCTGGTGGATGGCGGGGAGGATGACCTCCCGGAGGTAACCGGCCGTATGCAGGGGGTGGACCTGGAAACCGTCCGCGGCTTCGCCGGCAACGCGGCACATCACCGGGTTGACGCCCGCGGTGACGATCGGGATCGGGTGGTCGTGCCGCGGTGGGGTGAAGAACGGCGTCATCAGCGAGAGCTGGTAGAAGCGGCCGCGGTGGCGGAGCGGCGTTCCCGTGCGCCAGGCATGCCAGACCGCGCGCACGGCCTGGATCGCGTCGCGCAGGCGCGGTGCCGGCGCCTCCCAGGGCATCCCGTAGCGCCGCACGATGTGGCCCCGGACCTGAGAGCCCAGGCCCAGGACGAAGCGTCCCGCGGAGAGCGCGGCGAGGTCCCAGGCCAGGTGGGCGAGCAGCGTGGGGCTGCGGGTGAAGGCGATGGCGACGTTGGTGCCCACGGCCACGGCATTGGTGTGCTCGCAGGCCAGCGCGGCTCCGAGGAACGGCTCGTGGGCGGTCTCGGGGAACCACAGCCCATCGAAGCCGAGGTCCTCCGCGGCGCGGGCCAGCGCCGGGACCTCGCGGAGGGTGCCGTATTCCACGTGGGCGTCGACTTTCATCTAAGAGGAAAACCCTTCGGGATGACTGAATCTCTTGCCTCCGGGAGAGGACGCAGGCGGTCGGTCTCGACAGGCGGGTGGTGGGCGCACAACAGAGGTAGGGCATGAGGGTCGTTGCGGCCGCGGTCCTGGCCGTTCTGGCGGTGTCGGCGCTGCAGGCGCCCGCTCGCAGCCAGGGGGCCGGGATCAAGGTCATCGTCAACGGCGTCGAGATCCCTCTGGCGGCGCCTGCTGTCCTCAGCGGCGGTCAGGTCATGGCTCCCATTCCCGGTCTCTTCGAGCCGATGGGCGCCATCGCCGCCTTTTACGAACGCGACCGCAGCATCGTCGTCACCAATCGCGCTCGCTCCACCCTCCGGCTCGTCGTGGGCGAGACGGTCATGCAGGTGAACGGGACGCACCGCGCGCTCCCCCTCGCGCCCCGCGCCGAACGCGGCGTCGTCTTCATCCCCGTGCAGGCCGTCTTTGCCGCGCTCGGCGCCTGGACGAAATACGAGGAAGCCGAGCGCACCCTCTTCGTCAGCTCGCAGATCACGGCGATCTCCGCGGCGGTCCGGGACGGGTTCCTGCAGGTCACGGTGGACGCGACCGGCCCGGTCCAGACCGAGACGCTGGTCCTCACCCAGCCGGACCGCATGGTGGTGGACTTCCTCCACGCCGCCCTGCGCACTCCGCCGGGGGAGATGCCGGTGAACGGCGCCGGCGTCCTGCGCATCCGCACCGCGCAGTTCCAGGTCAAGCCGTACGTTTCGCGGATCGTCTTCGATCTGCTCCAGCCGGTCGAGGTGCGGGTGAACAGCGATACCGCGACGTACCAGGTCACCCTCGAGGTGCGGCCGCGGACGGCCGAGGGCTCGCCTCCGCCGCCCCCCGGGGGAGGCGCCGCCGGGACGGAGACGTTCCGGGTGATGGGGGTTGCCTTCCAGCGCGACGGGGCCGGCGGGCGCATCACCGTCGATGCGACGGGGCCGCTGGCGTACAAGATCCGCGAGTTCGTCTATCCCGATCGTCTGGTCATCGATATCGAGAACGCCGTCTTCATCCCCGTGAAGCAAGGAGTGGCGATCGAGCACCCATCCATCGTTGCCCTGCGCGCGGCCCAGTTCACCGCGAAGCCGCCGGTGACGCGGATCGTCGTCACCCTCAAGCGCAAGATGAACTACATCGTCAACCAGTCCGGCGCGGGTCTTGTCATCGAGGTGAACACGATGACCGCCCTGCGCCGGCACGTGGTCGGCATCGACCCCGGCCACGGCGGGCGCGACCCCGGCGCCCTGGGCCCCTCGGGGCTGCGCGAGGCCGACGTCGTGCTCGACATCGCCCGCCGGGTCCGGGATCTCCTCGTGCGGGACGGTCTGCGGGTGATCATGATTCGTGATGACGACGTGACTGTGGAGCTGCCTGACCGCCCGAAGATGGCGCGGGACGCCGGCGCTTCCATCTACGTCAGCATCCACGCCAACGCCAACGGCCGGGCCACGGTGAACGGCTCGGAGACGTACTACCTGACCCCGCAGTCCCTGGTCCTGGCCCAGATGATCCAGGACGAGCTGGGGATCGTGCTCGGGCTGCCCAGCCGCGGGATCAAGACGGC
>DASUAK010000140.1:0-4539 GCA_035763845.1 bacterium
ACCGTCATCTTCCCCACCGAGCTGATGAAGGTCAGCGCGTAGACGAAGTCCTGCAGGACGAGGGTGAAGGCGAAGATCACCGCGGTGAGGATCCCCGATGTGGCCAGGGGCAGCACGACCTTGCGGATCACGCTCCAGCGGCTGTACCCGTCGATCATGCCCTGCTCCTCGATGTCGCGGGGGATGGAGCGGAAGAACCCCATCAGCAGCCAGGTGCAGAATGGGATCGTGAAGGTCGGATAGACGAGCACCAGCGCCCATGGGGAATTCTGCAGGCCCAGCATAGCGATGACCCGGGCGAACGGGATGAACAGCAGCGTCGGCGGCACCAAGTAGGTCAGGAAGATGCCGATGCCCAGCCGCTCGCCCCAGCGGCCGGTCAGGCGCGCCAGCGCGTACGCCGCGGGGAGGGCGAAGACCAGCGTGATCAGCACCACGACCGCGCCGACCAGGACGGTGTTGCGCACCCAGATCATGTACGGCGTCCCCAGGAACAGGAGGCGCAGGTGCTGCAGCGTGGGGGGCTCGTTGAAGATCCACGGGATGTGGCTGAGGTCGGTGGCCCCGACGTACAGATCCCGGTTGGTCTTGAACGAGGTGAGCAGCATCCAGTAAAACGGGAAGACCGCGAACAGCGTGAAGGCGGCCGCGGCCGCGTACAGCGCGACGCGCTTGACGGCGCGCACGGCCCGCCGCCGCCGGCGGGAGGCGAAGACGGGCGCCGGAGTGGTCACGCCCCCACCTCCGTGCGCCGCGCCACCCGCAGCATCCCGATCGCCGCGATCATCAGCACCGGCAGCAGGAAGATGGCGATGGAGGCCCCCTGGCCAAGGTTCGCCCCGAGGATGCCGCGCTGGAAGGCCAGCGTGGACAGGACGTGGGTGCTGTTGTAGGGGCCGCCCCGCGTGAGCAGCCAGACCACGCCCAGGTCGGTCGAGGTGAAGACCACCCCGAACAGCACGGAGACGGTGATGATGGGCAGCAGCAGCGGGAGGTTCACCTGGAAGAGGCGGCGCCAGAACGACGCTCCGTCGATCACCGCCGCCTCGCGGATGTCCAGCGGCACCGCGCTCATCCCGGCCAGGACGATCACGGTGGCGAAGGGGAACATCCGCCAGACGTGCACGGTGATGATCGCGATCATCGCCAGCGTCGGGTCGCCGAACCAGTAGAGCCAGCCGTCGAGCAGTCCCGCCACCTTCAGCGTCCAGTTGATCACGCTGAAGGTCGAGTCGAAGATCCACGTCCAGGCCATCGCCGCCAGCGAGACCGGCACCGCCCAGGGCAGCAGCAGGAGGAAGCGCACGGTCCGCCGGCCGACGAAGGCGGCGTCCAGGACGTGTGCCGCGGCGACCGCCAGGACGATGACCAGGGCCTGCGAGATGACCGTGAACAGCGTCGTGTTCCGCAGGGCCAGGCGGAACTGCGCGTCGCCGATGATCGTGGCGAAGTTGCGCAGGCCGATCCAGCGGAACTCCAGGCTGCCGGCGAACGAGGCGCTGAAGCTCAGCAGGATGGCCAGGGCCAGCGGCGCGGCGACCAGCACGAGGACGTAGATCAGCGCCGGGGCCAGCATGAGACGCCCCAGCAGATCCTCGCGGTCGGCCAGGGTGCGGTGCCGGAACAGTGCCGCGGGGGCGATGGCTTCCCTACGCAGCATGGCGGTCCCGCCGCAGGCCGGTCTGGGCGTCGAAGGTACGGAGGTTGGCGCGGGCCACGGCCAGTTCGTGCCGCTCGCCCTCCGCGAGCGGCACGGTGATCGTCGAGGGGATGTCCGAGATCACCGTCGCTTCCGACAGGAAGTTCCCTTCCAGGGTGCCGTAGACCAGCCGATCGGAGCCGAGGTGCTCGACCTCCCGGACCCGGAATTGAAAGGTCTCCACATCCGCGTCGGCCGGGAAGGCGCTGCGGGGCAGGAAGGTCTCCGGCCGGAAGCCCAGCAGGGTGTGCACGTCCCGCTGCACCAGGTTCATCGGCGGCGAGCCGAGGAAGGTGGCGACGAAGGTGTCCGTGGGGTAGTCGTACACTTCCTGCGGCGTGCCGATCTGCCGGACCTGCCCTCTGTTCATCACCGCGATGCGGTCGCCCAGACCCATCGCCTCGATCTGATCGTGGGTGACGTAGATGGTGGTGGTGCCGATCTGGCGCTGGAACTGCTTCAGCTCGAAGCGGGCCACGGCGCGCAGCTGCGCGTCCAGGTTGCTGAGCGGCTCGTCGAAGAGGAAGACCCGCGGCTCCCGCACGACGGAGCGGGCCAGGGCCACGCGCTGGCGCTCGCCCCCGGAGAGCTGGCGGGGCCGGCGCCCGAGCAGGTGGCGGATCCCGAACATGCCCGCCCCCCAATCCACCGACCGCTTGATCTCCGCCGGCGGCTTGCCGATCGCCTCGAGGGGAAAGGCGATGTTCTGGAAGGCGGTCTTGTGCGGGTACAGCGCGTAACTCTGGAAGACCATCGCGATGCCCCGCGCGCGCGGGGGGACGTCTTCGTCCACCAGCTCGCCCGCGATGTAGATCTCGCCGGCGGTGGGCTGCTCGAGGCCGGCGATCATGCGCATCAGCGTCGTCTTCCCGCATCCCGAGGGGCCGAGCAGCACCAGCAGCTCGCCCTCCTGGACGTCGAGGTCGACGCCGTCGACGGCGCGCACTTCCCCGAAGTGCTTGTGGAGCTTCCGCGCTTCGACGTATCCCATCTGTCCCCCTCACGACGGGCGACAGGGGATAAGGGAAGACGGCTCCCCTATCCCCTGTGCGACTACACCCTGCCGGCCCCTCCGGTCTAGCGGTCCTTGCCGCCGCCTCCGACCAGCCCGAGCCGCCGCCACTTGGCGAAGATCTCCTTGACCCGCCGGTCGGCCTCCGCCACCGCGCGCTGCGGGGTGAGCTGGCCGGTCGCGGCCTTGGCGAACATGTCCGGGATCACGAACGTGTCGAAGATCTCCCCGATCGCCGGGTTGGCCGGCCCCGGATGCCCGGGGTTCGTCGACCAGGTCTCGGCGTCGGCCAGCACGGCCAGCTTGTTCCGCGGGTTGCTGCCGAACGGATCGTTGAGCACCGCGGCCCGCACCCACTTGCGGCCTTCCGTGGCCTTCTCCGCCACGGGGACCGCCTTGTCGGCGACCGACCCCATGAACGAGGGGAAGTTGTACAGCTTACTGGCGATGACGTGCTGGCGGTAGCTGTCTACGACGTCCAGCAGAAAGGCCTTCGCGTTGTCGGGGTTCCGGGCGAACTTCCAGACCACCCAGGCGCCCATCACATGCTCGCTGGCCCACGCCGCGCGCGGTCCGCGCAGCGCCTTGACGAAGTGGATGTCCTCGGCCACCGGCAGCCGGTTGTCCTGCGCCGTGCGGTAGGCCGAGATCGAGTTGAGGATGTAGGAGGTCTGCCGCGCGTTCAGGGCCTGGTTGTTGCTGGCCGCGTTCCAGGAGAGGACGGCCTGGTTCATGGTCTCCTTGAACAGGCGCGACCCGAACTCCACGGCGCGGATCGTCTCCTCCGAGTTCAGCGTGACGTTCTCATCGGCGTCCTGCTCGCTGGCTCCGTACGCCCAGAGCATGGCGTGCGTGGCCATGTTCGAGTCGATGTCCTGCGAGAGACCGATGCCCACCGGGATCTGGATCTCCCGGAAGCGCTGCTTGATCGCGATGCCGCCGCGCAGCAGGTCGTCCCAGGTGGCCGGGCCGTTCGGGAAGCCGGCCGCGGTCCAGGCGCTCTTCAGGTAGTCGCCGGGATCCGGCACCCAGTTGTCCGAGAAGGCGAACCACTTCCGCGTGTTGCCATTGTACGTGCTCTTGCGCACGAACGGCACGATCGCCCCGTAGCGGCGCTCCGCCTCGCGGTTGATGTCGGCGAGATCGAGCACCTGCTGCTCGAACGCCGAGGGCGGCGAGAGGAAGAAGAACAGGTCGTGCCCGGACTGCCCGGCCACTTCCGCGTTGGCCCGGGGCACGATGTCCGCGAACGAGATGTGGTCGACGGTGACCCGGATGCCCTTGCTCTCCCCCCACTTCACGGCCCACGGATCGAAGAACTCGTCGTAGGCGGGGACGAAGTGGCTCCAGGTCATGATGCGCAGCTCGCGCTGCTGCGCCCGGACGATGGTCGTGAGCAGCGAGCCGAAGTGGCCGGCCGCTGCCGCCGCGCCGGCGGCGCCGGCGCCCAGCTTCAGGAAGTCGCGGCGCGACAGTCGGCGCCAGCGGTTGTCGTCGACCCGGACCCACTTGCCGTCAGAGGACTCCTGCATCCCTTGCACCACCCCCCCGGGGAATACCCCGCTCCGGTGCGAACGAACGGTTGTAAGAGGAATAGTTTGGCACTCCAGCACCCGCTCTCCTCCCCGCGGAATGCGTCCCGGCACAGGACTCGTTCCGGGAGGAGGAGAAGGCACCGAACCATGGCCATGACCAAGAAGCAGCGCGTGGAGCTCCTCCGGGGGGTCTCGCTGTTCGCCGGATTGGCCCCCAAAGCCCTCGGCGAGATCGCCGACCTGATGGAGGAGATCGCCTTCCCCGCCGGCCGCTACATCGTCCGGCAGGGCCA
>DASUAK010000141.1:0-7942 GCA_035763845.1 bacterium
GCCGGAGGGCTCGCTGAAGTGCCGCAGTTCCAGATGGTCACCGAGATGCAGCCGCGGGGCGATCAGCCCGAGGCTATCGCCGGCCTGACCGACAGCCTCAGGCAGGGGCACCGCTACCAGACGCTGCTGGGGGTCACCGGGTCCGGCAAGACGTACACCATGGCCCGGGTCATCGAGCGCTTGCAGCGGCCCACCCTCGTCCTGGCGCACAACAAGACGCTGGCCGCGCAGCTGTACAGCGAGTTCCGGGAGTTCTTCCCGCACAACGCCGTCCGGTACTTCGTTTCCTACTACGACTATTACCAGCCCGAGGCGTACGTCCCGCAGACCGACCTCTACATCGCCAAAGACGCCTCGATCAACGACGAGATCGACCGCCTGCGCCATGCCTCGACCAAGGCGCTGATGGAGCGGCCCGACGTCATCGTGGTCGCCTCCGTCTCCTGCATCTACGGCCTCGGCCGGCCCGAAGACTACAAGGAAGTGATGGTCCTCGTCCGCAAGGGCGAGCGCCGCAGCCGCGAGGACATCCTCCGCCGGCTCGTGGACATCCAGTACGAGCGCAACGACATCGACTTCGCGCGCGGCCGCTTCCGGGTGCGGGGCGACGTCATCGAGGTCCACCCGGCCTACGAGGACCGGGCGGTGCGGATCGAGCTGTTCGGCGACGAGGTCGACCGCATCATGGAGCTGAACCCGCTCACCGGCGAGATCATCGAAGAGAAGGCCGCGGTGGCGATCTGGCCGGCCAAGCACTGGGTCACCACCGATGAACGGCTGGAGCGCGCCCTGGAGACGATCCGGGCCGAGCTCCGCGAGCGCGTCGACTGGTTCAAGTCCCAGGGCAAGCTGCTCGAGGCGCAGCGCCTGGAGTTCCGCACCAAGTACGATATGGAGCTGATGCACGAGGTCGGCTACTGCCCGGGCATCGAGAACTACTCCCGCCATCTCGACGGCCGGCAGCCGGGCGAGCGGCCGGGCTGCCTGCTGGACTACTTCCCCAAGGACTTCCTGATGGTCATCGACGAGAGCCACGTCACCGTGCCCCAGGTGCACGCGATGCTCGAGGGCGACCGCTCCCGCAAAGCGAACCTCGTCGAGTTCGGCTTCCGGCTGCCGAGCGCCTTCGACAACCGCCCGCTGGCCTGGGAGGAGTTCGTGGGCCTCATCCATCAGGTCGTCTTCGTCTCCGCCACGCCGGCGGAGTACGAGCGGCAGATCAGCGAGCGGATCGTCGAGCAGATCGTGCGGCCGACCGGTCTCGTCGACCCGCACGTGGAGATCCGGACGGCGAAGGGCCAGATCGACGACCTCATGGCCGAGATCAAGGCGCAGGCGGAGAAAGGCGAGCGCACCCTGGTCACCACCCTGACCAAGCGGATGGCGGAGGACCTCACCGCCTACCTCCAGGAGATGGGACTCAAGGTGCACTACCTGCACTCGGAGGTCGAGACGCTGGACCGTGTGCAGATCCTCAAAGACCTGCGGCTCGGCACGTACGACGTCCTGGTCGGGATCAACCTGCTGCGCGAGGGACTCGACCTGCCTGAGGTGTCGCTGGTCGCGATCCTCGACGCTGATCGAGAGGGCTATCTTCGATCGGAGACCTCTCTGATCCAGACGATGGGAAGAGCCGCCCGCCATATTGGCGGGCGGGTACTTCTCTACGCCGACGAAGTGACGGATTCGATGAAGCGGGCGATCGCGGAAACGAACCGCCGCCGCGAGATCCAGCTGAAGTTCAACGAGGACCACGGGATCACGCCCGAGTCGATCGTCAAGCCGATCCGCGACCTCATCGACCTGGCCGAGGTGGCGGAGGAGATCGAGAGCTACCGGCCGTCCCAGGAGGTTCTCACCGCGCAGGAGCTGATCAAGCTGGCCGAGCACCAGCGGGCGAAGGTCCCCTGGGACGTCGCGCGGCTGCTCATGCTGTCGCCGCAGGAGCTGGAGCAGACCATCGAGACGCTGGAGCGCGAGATGCGGCAGGCCGCGGCCAACCTCCAGTTCGAGAAGGCCGCGGTGCTGCGGGACCAGATCAACGAGCTGCGGAAGGGGATGGGCGAGCCGTTCTTCGCCGGGGCGCGGGGCGGCCGGGGTCCGGGGGGATCCGGGCGCGGCCGTGGACGCCGGGGCGGAGGCCGCTGGGGCCGGCGCTAGCCATGCCGCTTGATCGCATCGTCGTTCGCGGCGCGCGCGAACACAATCTGAAGAACATCACCGTCGAGATCCCGCGCGACAAGTTCGTCGTGCTGACCGGGATCTCGGGCTCGGGGAAGTCGTCGCTGGCCTTCGACACGATCTACGCCGAGGGCCAGCGCAAGTACGTCGAGTCGCTCTCCGCCTACGCCCGGCAGTTCCTCGGGCTGATGGAGAAGCCGGACGTCGACCACATCGACGGGCTCTCCCCGGCCGTTTCCATCGACCAGAAGGGCGCGCCGCGCAACCCGCGGTCGACCGTCGGCACCGTCACCGAGATCTACGACTACCTGCGGCTGCTGTACGCCCGGGGCGGCCAGCCGCACTGCCCGGTCTGCGGCCGGCCGATCAGCCGCCAGACCCGCGAGCAGATCGTGGACCGCATCCTGGCCCTCCCCGCCGAGTCGCGCATCCAGGTCCTGGGGCCTGTGGTGCGCGGCCGCAAGGGCGAGTACCGGCAGCTCTTCGACGACCTGCGCCGCCAGGGCTTCGCCCGCGTCCGCGTGGACGGCAGCGTCTACGAGCTGGGCGAAGAGATCCCGCTCGACAAGAACAAGAAGCACTGGATCGAGGTCGTCGTGGACCGCATCATCACGCGGCCCGACGTGAAGACGCGCCTCTCGGACTCCATCGAGACGGCCCTCAAGCTGGGGCAGGGGATGGTGTACATCGACGTCCTCGACGAGCGGGACGGCGGGCGCGGTCGCGCATCCGGCGCGAAGCGGGCCCACGAGGACCCGACCGAGGGGCTGATGATCTTCAGCCAGCTGTTCGCCTGCCCCGACCACGGCTCGGTGCTGCCCGAGATCGAGCCCCGCGTCTTCTCCTTCAACAGCCCCTACGGCGCCTGCCCGACCTGCAGCGGATTGGGCTTCAAGCAGGAGTTCGACCCCGACCGCGTCCTGGACTGGGAGAAGTCCCTCAGCGACGGCGCGGTGGTGCCCTGGGCGAGCTCCACCAGCGAGTACTACTACGAGCTGCTGCAGTCGCTGGCCGCGCACTACCGCATCGACATGAAGACGCCGCTGCGGCGGCTGCCGAAGGGCTTCATCGACGTCCTGCTCCACGGCAGCACCCAGGCCTTCCGCATCCGCTACCACAACAAGTGGGGCGCCCTGCGCGTCTACGAGACGAAGTTCGAGGGCGTCCTGCATCAGCTCGAGCGGCGGTACCGTGAGACGGACTCGGAGTACATGCGCGAGGAGTACGAGCAGTACATGACCACGCTGCCGTGCCCCAGCTGCGCCGGCACCCGGCTGAAGAAGGAGTCCCTCAGCGTCCGGGTGGGCGGGAAGAACATCGCCGAGCTGACCGCCCTGACCGTGCGCCAGACGCTGGACTTCTTCAACGTGCTGACGCTGACCGACCGGGAGCGGCTCATCGCGCAGCAGATCCTCAAGGAGATCAAGGCGCGGTTGGGCTTCCTCGTGAACGTCGGCCTCGACTACCTCACCCTGGACCGCACCGCGACCACGCTCTCCGGGGGCGAAGCCCAGCGCATCCGCCTGGCCACGCAGATCGGCTCGGGGCTGATGGGGGTGCTCTACGTCCTCGACGAGCCCAGCATCGGCCTGCACCAGCGCGACAACCGGCGCCTCATCGACACCCTGATGCACATGCGCGACCTGGGGAACACCATCCTGGTCGTGGAGCACGACGAGGAGACGATCCGCGCCGCGGACTGGGTGGTGGACATCGGGCCTGGGGCGGGGGCCCACGGTGGGCACGTCGTCGTGAGCGGCACGCCGGAGGAGATCGCGCGCCACCCGGGCTCGATCACGGGGCAGTACCTCTCCGGACGCCGGGTCATCCCGATCCCGCCCCGCCGCCGGCCGCACACCGGGCACTACCTCGTGGTGCGGGGGGCGCGGGAGCACAACCTCAAGAACATCGACGTCCGCTTCCCCCTCGGCGTCTTCGTCGCCGTGACCGGGGTCTCGGGCTCGGGGAAGTCCACCCTGGTGGACGAGATCCTGTACCGCGCGCTGACCGCGAAGCTGCACGGCACGCGCGTCCGGCCCGGGCTACACGCCCGTATCGACGGCGTGGACCACGTGGACAAGGTCATCAACATCGACCAGTCGCCGATCGGCCGCACCCCGCGCAGCAACCCGGCCACCTACACCAAGACCTTCGACCTCATCCGCGACCTCTTCGCCCAGACCCCCGACGCGAAGGTGCGGGGCTTCGGGCCGGGCCGCTTCTCCTTCAACGTCCGCGGCGGCCGCTGCGAGGCCTGCGAGGGCGACGGCATCGTGCGGATCGAGATGCACTTCCTCCCGGACGTCTACGTGCCGTGCGAGGTTTGCAAGGGGAAGCGCTATAACCGCGAGACGCTCGAGGTGCTGTTCAAGGGGAAGAGCATCGCCGACCTCCTGGAGATGACGGTCGAGGAGGCCCTGGCCTACTTCGAAAACATCCCGCGGATCCGCCGCAAGCTGCAGACGCTCTTCGACGTGGGGCTCGGCTACGTCAGGCTCGGCCAGCCCGCCACAACGCTGTCCGGCGGCGAGGCTCAGCGGGTGAAGCTGGCCACCGAGCTGTCGCGCCGCGACACGGGGAAGACGTTCTACATCCTGGACGAGCCGACGGTGGGGCTGCACTTCGCCGACGTGGAGCGGCTTCTTCAAGTCTTGCACCGCCTGGTGGACGCGGGGAACACCGTCGTCGTGATCGAGCACAATTTGGACGTGATCAAGACCGCGGACTGGATCATCGACCTCGGCCCCGAGGGCGGGGAGCTCGGCGGCCAGGTCATCGCCGAAGGGCCGCCGGACGCCATCGCCGCGCTGCCCCACTCCTACACCGGGCAGTACCTCAAGCACGTGCTCACGCCGCCCGAGCCGGCCCTGGCCGGAAACGGGCGCCGCCGCAACGGCCGCACCAACGGACGCCGCCGCTAGCGCCGCGGCAGGGAGGATCTCCATGCGGATCGAGCGCTTCGAGATGGAGCGGTACCAGTCGACGTGGGAGACGACGGTCGACTACAACCTCTCCGAGAGCGGCATCCATCCGCTCTCCCTCGCCGGGCTCGTCGATCACAGCTGGGTGCAGGAGATCCTGGCCCACGAGCCGCTGGGCTACGGCCACACCAACGGCAGCCCGGCCCTGCGCGCGGAGATCGCCGGCCTGTACCGCGGCGCCGGGCCGGAGCACGTGCTGGTCACGACCGGGACCGCCGAGGCCAACTTCCTCATCGCCTGGACGCTGCTCGGGCCGGAGGACGAGGCGGTCGTGATGCTGCCCAACTACATGCAGCTGCCGCTCCTCGCGCGGGCCTGGAGCGGGACGGTGCGCGAGTGGTGGCTGCGCCACGGCGAGGGCGAGTGGACGGCCGACCTGGACGAGCTCAAGCGGCTGGTCACCTCGCGGACGAAGGCGATCTTCCTCTGCAGTCCCAACAATCCCACCGGCGCGGTGCTCCCGGTCGAGGTGCTGAACGCGGTCGCGGCTGTGGCCGACCGGGTGGGCGCCTACGTCGTCGCGGACGAGGTCTACCGTGGGGCGGAGCGGGACGGGCATCTCTCGCCCTCATCCTGGGGGCGGAACCCGCGCACCATCGTCACCGGCGGGCTTTCCAAGGCCTACGGCCTGCCGGGGCTGCGGGTGGGGTGGATCGTCGCCCCGTCCGACCTCATCGCGGTCCTCTGGGCCGGCCACGACTACACGACGATCGCTCCGGGCTACCTCAGCGACCGGCTCGCCCTGATGGCCCTGATCCCCCGTACCCGCCAGCGGCTGCTGGCCCGCACCCGCCAGATCCTTACCGAGAACCTGCGCACCCTGACCTCCTGGGCGGACGGGCTGTCGGAAACGCTGGAGTGGGTCCGGCCCCAGGCTGGCGCCATCGCCTTCCTGCGGTACCACGCCGCCGTCAACTCCACCGAGCTCGCCGAACGCCTGCGCCGCGACCATAGCGTGCTCGTCGTGCCGGGCGACCACTTCAAGATGGACGGCTACCTGCGCGTCGGCTTCGGGATGGAGCAGCGCATCCTCGAGGAGGGGCTCGCCCGCACGGGGAGCGTCCTGCGTTCGCTATGATGGAAGCAGGACCATGGCCGTCTCCGATCTCGACGACAAGCTGAAGCTCGTTCCCGCCAGGCCCGGCGTCTACCTGATGAAGGACGCCGCCGGCCGGGTCATCTACGTCGGCAAGGCCGCCGCGCTGCGCAGCCGGGTCCGCCAGTACTTCCAGGAGAGCGGCCACCTGGAGAACCCGCGCATCCGCCACCTCATGGGCCGGATCGCGGATTTCGAGGTGATCGCCTGCGAGAACGAGGTCGAGGCGCTCATCCTCGAGACGAACCTCATCCAACGCCACCGGCCGATGTACAACGTCCGGATGGCGGACGACAAGGCCTTCCCCTACGTCAAGATCACCCGCGAAGCCTTCCCCAAGATCACGATGACCCGCCGGGTCGTCCGCGACGGGGCGCACTACTTCGGCCCGTATCCGTACCACGAGCCCAAGCTGGTGCGGCGCACGATCCGCACCATCCGCAAGCTCTTCAAGCTGCGCTCCTGCAACATCGAGATCGCGCGCGACCTGCCGCGGCCCTGCCTGGACTACTACATCGGGCAGTGCACCGCCCCGTGCGTCTCCTGGGGGGCGGACGAGGGCGGCTACGCCGAGCAGGTGCGCCAGGCCGCCATGTTCCTCGAGGGGAAGGCCGAGGCGGTGCTGGACGAGCTGCGCGGCGAGATGGCCCGGGCCGCGGAGGCGATGGAGTTCGAGCGCGCCGCCCAGCTGCGCGACCAGATCGCGGCGATGGAGGCGATCTACGAGAAGCAGCGCATCGCCACGATCGGGCAGGAGGATCGGGATGTGATGTCCCTGGCGCAGGCCGGGAGTCTGGCCTGCGTCCAGGTGTTCTTCATCCGCGCCGGCCGGCTGTCGGGTCAGGAGCACTTCATCCTGGAGGGCACGAGCGGGGCGACCACGGCCGAGATCCTGGGCGGCTTCCTCGCCCAGTTCTACCAGGAGCTTCCCCAGGTGCCGCCGGAGGTGGTGCTGGCGGAGGGGGTGGAGGACGCGGACCTGATGGCGACCTGGCTCACGGCGCGGCGGGGGAGCCGGGTCCAGATCGTCGTGCCCCAGCGTGGAGACAGGCGGCGTCTGGTCGAGATGGCCGCCGAGAACGCCGCGCTGTTCCTCCAGCACGAGCGCGCCCGGCGGGCCGGCTTGGAGGGGGCCGCGATCAAGGAGCTGCAGGAGATCCTCGCCCTGGAAACCCCGCCGTTCCGGATCGAGGCCTACGACATCAGCAACTTCCAGTCGGGGGAGTCGGTGGGCTCGATGGTCGTCTTCGAGGGCGGGCGGCCGCTCAAGCGCGACTACCGCCGCTTCAAGATACAGTGGACGGAGGGCCCCAACGATTACGCGATGCTGCAGGAGATGCTGCGCCGCCGCTTCGCCCTGGGGCGCGAGGAGCAGGAGCGGCTGGACCGCGACGAGACCCTCAAGACGAAGTGGTCGGTCCTTCCCGACCTCATCCTCATCGACGGCGGGCGCGGGCAGCTCAACGCGGCGCGCGAGGTGCTCTTCGAGTACAACCACATGATCCCCGCGGTCGGCCTGGCCAAGCAGGAGGAGCTGGTCGTCACCGTGGCCAATCCGGATCCCCTCGCGCTGCCCCGGGACTCGCACTCCCTGCAGCTGCTGCAGCGCATCCGCGATGAGGCCCACCGCTTCGCCAACGCCTACCACCGCAAGCTGCGCGAGCGCCGCATCGTCTTCTCGGTG
>DASUAK010000142.1:0-6561 GCA_035763845.1 bacterium
GGGTAGCCGAGGCCCATCGCCCGGGCCACCTTGTCGAACGCCTCCCCCGCCGCGTCGTCACGCCCGCGGCCGAGGACCTCGTAGCGGCCGTGCGCGCGCATCACGACCAGGTCGGCGTGGGCGCCGGAGACGATGAGGGCAAGGACGGGGAACGCGATCCCGGGCTCGGTAAGGAAGGCCGCGTAGATGTGGCCCTCGAGGTGGTTCACCCCGACGAACGGGATCTCGCGCGCCTGAGCCAGTCCCTTCGCCGCGGCGACACCCACGGTGAGGGCACCGACCAGACCGGGGCCCGCCGTCACCGCGATGCCGCCGACCTCCTCCAGGCCCACCCCCGCCTGCTCCAGGGCCTCGTCGATCACGGGCAGCAGCCGCTCGATGTGCTTGCGCGAGGCCAGCTCGGGTACGACGCCGCCGAACCGCCGGTGGAGGTCGGCCTGAGAGGCGATGACGTTGGCACGCAGCGTGAAGCCGTTGGCCACGACGGCCGCGGCGGTCTCATCGCAGGACGTCTCGATGCCCAGCACGAGCATGGGCGTTACGGTCCCTCGATGTCCTGGCGGAGCTGGCGGAGCCGCTCTTGAAAGTCCCGTTCCCGGAGGTTGCCGGTCCACATCACGATGGCATCCTCGCGGTTGTCGGAGTAGTACCCCTTACGGGTGCCGATGTCGCGGAAGCCGTACTTGCGGTAGAGGCTCTGGGCGGAGAGGTTGGACCTGCGGACCTCGAGCGTCATCCAGCGCGCCCCCCGCTCCATCGCCGCTTCGATCAGGCCGATGAGAAGGCGCTCCCCGACGTGCTGGCCGCGGAAGGCCGGCTCGACGGCGATCGTCGTGATGTGGGCCTCGTCGAGGATGACCCACATCCCGGCGTAGCCGACCAGATGCTCCTCCAGCTTCGCCACGATGTAGGTGGCGAGCCGGTTCTCCTTCAGCTCGTGGGTGTAGGCGTCGGCGGGCCAGGGCGTGCGGAACGACTCCCGCTCGATCTCCAGCACGCGCGGGATGTCCTCCACGACCATCGGCTCCAGTGTGACGCGCGTGATCTGCTTCATGGCTGCGCCGCGGCTGCGGCGGCCCCGCGGGCATACACCGGGGCCAGGCCGTACAGTTCGTCGTGCTCCCCGTGCCGGAGACGGCGCCAGGCCAGCCGTCCGGTCACCGCGGCGCGCGGCGCCCACTGCTCGGCCGGCGCGAAGACCGCGCGGGGATGGTGCCGCAGGGCTTCGGGGTAGCGGGAGACGGCATCGCCGGCGAAGAGCACCGGCCGGTCCGCCGGCAGCGACGAGACCAGGGTCTCCACCGGCGCGACGAGATCCTCCAGCACCCGCCGCGTCGTGCCGTTGCGCTCGAACAGCGCGCCCGCGACCTCTCCCCGCCGGGCGTCCAGCACAGGACAGACGAGCCCGGGCGCTTCCAATCCGTCGGCCATTGCCTCGAGGGTGGAGACTGCGGCGAGCGGAACACCCCGCCCGCGCGCCCAGGCGATCGCCGTGGCCATGCCGATGCGCAGCCCGGTGAAGGAGCCGGGGCCGCGCGAGACCGCGACCGCCTCCACGTCGGCGGGGCTCCAGCCCGCCTGCCGCAGCGCGCGGTCGATCGCGGGGGCCAGCCACTCCAGGTGGCGCTGAGGCACGGTGTCGGCCACCTCGGCCACGGGCCGCTCGCCGTCGAGCAGGGCCACACTGCCGGAGGCCGTCGCTGTCTCGATCGCCAGGATCCGCATCTACTCTCCCTATCTCCCGGCCAGCGCCGCCACGATCGCCTCGTACCGCGCGCCGCGCGGCCGCAACTCGATCACGCGCTCGTCATCCCGCTCGGTGAAGCGGATCTCCACCCAGAGGTATTCCGCCGGGAGGAGATGCACGGCCTTCTCCGCCCACTCGATCACGGTGACGCCGCCGCCGTCGAGGATCTCCTCCAGCCCGAGATCCCCGAGCTGTTCCGGTCCTTCCAGCCGGTACAGGTCGGCGTGGAAGACGACCACCCGGCCACGGTACTCACGGACGATAGTGAACGTCGGGCTGGCGACCTGCCCGCCCGCCCCGGCGCCCTCCGCGATCCCCCGGGCGAACACCGTCTTCCCCGCGCCCAGCTCGCCGGAGAGGGCGACGACGTCGCCGGGGCGGAGCTGCGCGCCCACCGCGCGGCCCAGCGCCTCCGTCTCCGCCGGCGAGCCGGTGCGCACGGTGCGCACCCGCCCCGGGGTCATCGGCCCGCCGCGCGCACCCGCAGATGCAGGCCGTCCACGCTCACGACGCGTACCCGCGATCCCTCCGGGATCGACTCCCCTTCCGCCACGGCGCTCCAGGCCTCCCCGGCGACCTGGACGAAGCCGTCCGGGGCGAGCGCGGTGCGCGCCGTGCCCTCCAGGCCGACCAGGCTCTCGCTGCCCATCCGCGCCGGGGCGCGCTGCGCCCGGATCCCCGCGCCGACGGCGAAGAGGAAGAAGCCGCCGGTGAGCAGCGCGATGAAGACCGCCAGCCGGATGGATACCTGCAGGAACGGGGCCTGCCGCTCGGTCAGCAGCAGCGCGCCGAAAAGGAACGCCAGGACTCCGCCCACGGTCAGGACGCCGTGCCCGGGCACTTTGATATCGGCGATGAAGAAGACGACCGAGAGCGCGATCAGGGCGAGGCCGGCCACGTTCACCTGGAGGATGGCAAAGGAGGCCAGGGCGAGCACCAGCGCGATCGCCCCGACCACCCCCGGGAGGATCGCGCCCGGATTGCTGAGCTCGAAGATGATGCCGTAGATCGCGATCGTCATCAGGATGAGGCCGATGTTCGGGTCGCTGAGGAGGTCGAGGAAGCGCTCGGTCGCGTCCATCGGCACGGTCCGCACCACCGCGGCGCGGATGAGGAGCGTGACCCGGCCGGATGCGGTCTCGACGGACCGCCCGTGCAGAGCGGCCAGCAGCGCGTCCGTGCTGGGCGCGATCAGGTCGACGACGTCCAGGCGCACGGCCTCTTCCTCGTCGATGGAAACGCTCTGCCGCACGGCCTGCTCCGCCCAGTCCGCGTTCCGGCCGCGGCGGCGCGCGATGGCCCGGAGGCCGGCCACCGCGTCGTTGGTGACCTTCTCCATCGCCGTGGCCTGCTCGCCTTCTCCCTCCTGCCCGATGGCGATGGGATGGGCGGCGCCGAGGCGGGTGGCGGGCGCCATGGCCGCGATGTTGGCGGCGTAGGTGACGAAGACGCCGGCGGAGGCGGCGCGGGCGCCGCTGGGGCTGATGTAGACGACGATCGGCACGCGGGCGTTGAGCATCGCCCCCGTCATCTCGTCCATCGACTTCATCAGCCCGCCGGGAGTATTCAGCTCCACCAGCAGGAGGCGGGCGCCGCTCTCCTCGGCCTCCCGGATGCCCCGGAGGAGATAGCGGGCGCTGCTCGGCGCGATCACACCGTCGATGCGGAGGCGGAGAACGTGCGGGCCCTCCGGCGCCGCGGAAGAGACGGCGGCGGGCAGGCTCAGGGCGAGCCCCAGAACGGCGGTCGCGGCGGCCAGACGTCGCATCACAGGATTACTTTCGCCCTGCGCGGGGCGAGACCCCGCCTCGCGAGGCTCCCTGCCGCTCGTAGATCCGCACCACGTCCTCGACCGTGTTGATCTCGCCCGGGGTCTTATCGTCCCGGATGCGCTTGATGCGCGGGAAGCGCAGCGCGTAACCGCTGTCGTGCCGGTCGCTGCGGGTGACGGCGTCGAAGGCCACCTCCAGGACGATCCGCGGCTCCACCACCTTCACCCGCCCCCGGTCCTCGAGCGTGTGGGCGCGGAACCCCTCCGTGAGGCGCAGGATCTCCTCGTCCGTGAGGCCGCTGTACGCTTTGCCGATCACGGTCAGCCGCTCCCCGTCGCGCACCGCGAAGGTCACGTCGCTCAGCACCGCCGCCCGCTTGCCGTGGCCGTGCTCGGCGGCGACGACCACCACATCCAGGGTGGCGAGCTCCTCCTTCAGCTTGACCCAGTGGCTGCCCCGCCGGCCGGGCTGGTAGGCGGACTCCGGCCGCTTGACGACCAGGCCTTCGTTGCCGCGGTCGCGGGCGTCGCGGAAGCGCGCCGCCAGATCCTCGGGGGTCCGTCCCATCGTGGCGAGCGCCGGCCGCACCGGACCCGTGAACGCGAGCCCGCGCAGCCGCTCGCGCCGCTCCGACAGCATCCGGTCGAGCTGGGCCTCGCCGTCGAGCAGCAGCAGGTCGAAGACGAAGATCACGACCGGCACCTCGGTCACCAGCGCGCCGGGATCCTTGCGGCGGAGGCGCTGCTGCAGCTGCGTGAAGGGGATGGCAGATTCGCCCGACCAGGCCACGATCTCTCCGTCGACGATGTACGAGCCGGCGAGCGCGCGCAATGGGCCCTCCAGCTCAGGGAAGGAGGGCGTGATCTCGTCCAATGTCCGCGTGAAGATCGCCACCCGGCGTCCGTCGTGGTGGACCTGGGCGCGGATGCCGTCGTACTTGTCCTCCACGATCAGCTCGGCGCCCGGCGCGCGCTGCTTGAACGCCTCCTCGGGACTGAAGATGGTGTCGGCGAGCATGAAGCGGAAGGGGCGGAACAATCGCAGGCTCACCTCGGCGAGGCGGTCCTGCCGCGCCATCACCGCCACCTCGCCGACGTCGCTGATCAGCATCACCGCCCGCCGCACGTCGGCGAGCGGCCGCTCGAACGCCTTCGCGATCGCCTCCTCGAGCAGTCCTTCCTTGAGGCCGACCCGCAGGTCGGAAGTGATGATCCGGACGAGGTACTTCGCCTCCAGCGGCTCGGCGGCGGTGAACAGGGCCCGCATCCCCTCGATCTTCACCTGGCGAGAGCCCCCGCCCGCGGCCGACGCCATGCGCTCGAGCGCCGCCTGCACGGTCTCGAGGGTAGATCTCGCGCCGAAGAGAGAGGTGTGCGCCTTGTGGGCGAGCAGCTCGTAGGCCACGCTGCCGAGGTCGCCGTGGGCAAGGTAGCTTTCGTGCATCGCCTCGCTTCCGCGGCCGGTCACGTGCAGCAGGGCGTCGACGATCGCCGACCAGCCCACGTTCAGGGCGCGGCCGGAGCCGGCCGGGAAGGTGGCGCCGGTGAGGTAGGTGCAGGCGATGCGGAGCTCGGGATCGGAGAGGGTGCGCAGGTAGCCGGCCAGGAGATCGATCTTCTGCAGCTTGCTCGAGGTCTGCGAGAGCGCCTCGAGCGTTGCGGCGAGCCGGCGCATACGCCCGCTAGGCGCGGCGGCGCTGCTTCGCGGCCTCGACCAGCGCCTGGAAGAGCCGCCGCTGCTCGCCGTGCGAACGGACCATCCGCTCGGGGTGCCACTGCACGGCCAGGACAAAGGTGCGGCCCGGGTGTTCCATCCCCTCGATGACACCGTCGGGGGACCGTGCCGTGACGACGAAGCCGGGCGCCGGCTGCTTGATGGCCTGATGGTGGAAGCTGTTCACCTGAACCTGGTGCACGCCCAGCGTCCGGGCGAGCCGGCTGGTCTGCTCGATCCGCACGGGGTGGGCGAGGTCTTCGGTCCCCCGGCCGGCTTCCCGCTGCTGGTGCTCGGTCCGGTCCAGGCCGGTCAGACCGAGGTCTTGATGGAGGGTGCCGCCCGCGGCGACGTTGATCAGCTGGATCCCGCGGCAGATCCCCAGCACCGGCACGTCGTGCGCCAGGGCCGCCTTGATCAGCGGGAATTCCGCCGCATCACGCCGGGGGTCGACCTCGACGTCCGCGTCGGGGATGACGCCTTCGCCGAAGTGCACCGGGTCCACGTCCACCCCGCCGCTGAAGACGAGCGCGTCCACGTCGCGGAGGATCTCTTCGGGATCGGTGCCTTCCACGACCGCGGGCTCCAGCCAGACGACCTCCGCCCCGGCGGCCCCCACCGCGGCGGCGTAGGCTTTCCCCGACTCGGTGGCGGGGCCGCCCTGCTTCGTGGTGATGCCGATGCGGGGCCGATCCCCGGCGCTCACCGGGCCACGCCCGGCGACTCGCCGCCCGAGCAGAACGGGCACGGCGCAACGGGATCGGCCTGCGAGGAAACGACGAACGACTCCCTGGTCATGCGCAGGGCGCGGATCTTGAAGGTGATCGGCCAGAGACTCTGGCTGAAGACGGGGTTGATGTCCTGCTCGAACCGGCGGACGAGCGGCGACAGGACGGGCAGGCCGTTCAGCCGCAGGTCGCTGATGTGGAAGTACACCTCTTTCGTACCGCCCACGGCGAAGGAGCCTTTGAACGAGACGCGCGCCGGGATCCCCACGAGCGGGACGACGCCCTGCCCGAAGAGGTAGTCGCCGTCCGACCACAGGCGCACCTCCTTCACCCCGTCGCCCTGCTGGAAGTAGGCCTCGAGGCTGCGGAGCGACGCTCTGACGTGCATCGCGCTGTCGCGCATCTCCAGGACGCGCAGCTCCCCGCGCCGCAGCGCCTCGGGATCCAGGCTGGCCCCGGTCAGGCGGAACCAGGCTTCGTCGACCAGCAGACCGCCGAGGTCGGCCGCCCGCGCGTACACGCTGATCCGCGCGTAGCCGCCCGGATAGATGTCCGGCACGACGTCGAAGCGCAGCTCCTTCGCCTTGATGAAAGCGGCGAA
>DASUAK010000143.1:0-10514 GCA_035763845.1 bacterium
CGGCGGCGGGACCGGGCTGTCCACCCTCCTCCGCGGATTGAAGGCGTACACCGACAATCTCACGGCCGTCGTCACCGTCTTCGACGACGGCGGCTCCTCGGGCCGGCTGCGCCGGGAGCTCGGCATCCTGCCGCCCGGCGATATCCGGGACTGCCTCGTGGCGCTGGCCGAGAGCGAGCCTCTGATGACGCGGCTGTTCGAGTACCGCTTCCACGGCGGGGCGCTGGACGGCCACGCCTTCGGGAACCTCTTCATTGCCAGCCTGGCCGGCGTCACCGGCGACCTGGAAAGCGCCGTCAAGGAAACGAGCAAGGTGCTGAACATCCGCGGCAGCGTCCTGCCCTCGGCCGTCGAGGACGTCATCCTGGTGGCGACGTTCGAGGACGGGACGGTGATCGAGGGGGAGTCGAAGATCACGGGCGCGGGCCGGCGCATCGCCCGGGTCGCCCTCAAGCCGGCCGACGTCGCCCCCGTGCCGGAGGTCCTGCAGGCCATCGCCGAAGCGGAGCTGATCGTGCTCGGGCCCGGGAGCCTCTTCACCAGCGTCATCCCCAATCTGCTGGTCGGGGGCATCGCCGACGCCATCCGCGCCAACAAGGCCGCGCGGTGCGTCTATGTCTGCAACGTGATGACGCAGCCCGGCGAGACCGACGGCTTCAGCGCCAGCGAGCACGTCCGCCGCCTCATCGACCAGGTGGGCCCGGGCCTCTTCACCCACGTCCTGGTCAACACGCAGCGCCCCCGCAGCCGCGCGGTGCTGGCCCGCTACGAGTCCGAGGGCGCCATCCCCGTCGAGCCCGACCGCGACCGCATCCGCGCCCTGGGCGTCATCCCGGTGGAAGGCAACCTGATCAGCGAAGAGGACGTCGTCCGCCACAACCCCCAGGCCGTCGCCCGCGCCCTGATGCGCCTCGCCGTCGTCAGCCCGGCCGCCCCCGAACCCGCCGTCGCCGAAGCCCGTTAGCCGTTCCGCGGTCTGCAAGGAGTCCCTGCAACCCACGCGAATCTAGCAGATTGGCGTTTTGGCTCCGGAGGTCGCTCCCAGGGATGCCGAAGGTCGTCCTCGACTGGCTGTACGTCGGCGTGTTCGCGGTCATGGGGATCATCCTGGCGGCGGTGCCGCTGGTCGTGGTCTGGCTGCTGGCGCCGCGGATGCCGCTGCCGCAGAAGCAGCTCACCTACGAGTCGGGGGTCATCCCGTTCGGGCAGGCCTGGGCGCAGTTCAACGTCCGCTACTACCTGTTCGCGCTGGTCTTCGTGGTCTTCGACGTCGAGGTGATCTACCTGTACCCCTGGGCCATTGTCTTCCGGCAGCTGGGGATGTTCGCGTTCCTGGAGATGGTGCTCTTCCTCTTCATCCTGCTGGTGGGGCTCGCCTATGCCTGGCGCAAGGGCGCGCTCGAGTGGGTGTAGGCGATGGCCGTCTTCATTGAGATCCTGAAGGCGGTCGGCCTGGCCGTCCTGGTCTTCACGTTCCTGGCGATCGTGGGCGCGATGTACGGCGTCTACTTTGAGCGGAAGATCAGCGGCTGGATCCAGGCCCGCATCGGGCCCAAGCACGTGGGGCCGTGGGGCCTGCTGCAGACGATCGCCGACACGGTCAAGCTGCTGCAGAAGGAGCACATCACCCCGCGCCGGGCGGACTGGATGATCTTCAACACCGCCCCTCTGATTGTCGCCGTGGCCGGGCTGCTGGACTGGGTGGTCATCCCCTTCGGCACGGCCTTCGGGCGCGTCCTCGTCGTGCGGGACATCAACATCGGGGTCGTCTACTTCGCCGGGATGGCGTCGCTCACGGTGATTGGCATCCTCGCCGCGGGGTGGAGCAGCAACAACAAATACGCGCTGCTGGGCGGGCTGCGCTCGGCCTCGCAGATGATCAGCTACGAGATCCCCCTGGCCCTGGGGCTGCTCTGGGCGGTGATGCTGGCCGGCACGCTCTCCACGGTGGGGATCATCGAGGCGCAGCGCGCCAGCGGCTGGTTCCTCTTCAAGGTGCCGCCCTTCGGCCTCATCGCCGCGGTGACGTTCCTGGCCGCGGCCACGGCCGAGGTGAACCGCGTGCCCTTCGACCTGCCCGAGGCGGAGTCGGAGCTGGTCGCGGGCTACTTCGCCGAGTACACGGGGATGCGCTTCGCCCTCTTCCAGCTGGGCGAGTACGCCGAGATGTTCGCCATGGCCGCGGTCGCCTCGATCCTCTTCCTCGGCGGCTGGCTCGAGCCGAACATGCCGGTGTGGGTATGGGCGCTGCTGGGGATCGCGGCCCTCGCCGCGGCCGTGTTCATCCGCTTCTCCGCCCTGCGGCACGTGCTGCTGGTCCGCCCGATCCTCTCCCTGGCCCTGCTGGGGGCGGTGCTCTGCGGCCTGATGGTGCTCGGCCTGGCCGCCGGCCGCTCGCCGGTGCTGCCGTCGGTGCTGTGGTTCTTCGCCAAGATGTTCGCCCTGGTCTTCTTTCTGATGTGGATGCGCTGGACGTACCCGCGCCTGCGGCTCGACCAGCTGCTGAACCTGTCCTGGAAGGTGCTGCTGCCGATCGGGCTGCTCAACCTGCTCATCACCGGCTTCCTCCTCACGGTGGCGCGCTGACCCATGGGCGAGCTGGCGGCGTTCATCATCCTCTCCGCGGTGATCCTGATCCCGGCCACGGTGGTCGTGGCCAGCCGGAACATCGTGCGCGCCGCGCTGTCCCTGGTGCCCACCTTCCTGGGCGTGACCGGCTTCTACATCATGCTGCACGCCGAGTTCGTCGCCGGCATCCAGGTGCTGATCTACGCCGGCGCGATCACGGTGCTCATCCTCTTCGTGATCATGCTCACGCAGGGCGGGTCCGGCGAGGAAGTGCGCCAGGTGAACGAGCAGGTGCCCCTCGGCGTCACCGCCGCGGTGTGGCTGGCCTTCCTGCTGCTCCTGGTGCTCCCGCGCACGCCCTGGCCGCTGTCGCCCGGGCGGCTGCCGCAGTACAGCGCCCAGGCCGTGGGCAGCGCCTTCCTCACCAACTACGTCCTGATCTTCGAGATCACCAGCCTGGTGCTGCTGGTCGCGCTGATCGGGGCGATCGTGATCGCGAGGCGAGAGGAGTGACCGTCGGGCTCACGCACTACCTGGTCGTCAGCTCCCTGCTGTTCTGCCTGGGGCTGTACGCCGTGCTCACCCGGCGCAACGCCGTGGCCATCCTCATGGGCATCGAGCTGATGCTCAACGCCGGCAACATCAACCTCGTGGCCTTCAACCGCTACGTCGCGCCCGGCGCCGTGACCGGCCACATCTTCGCCCTGGTCGTGATCACGCTCGCGGCCTGCGAGGCGGCGATCGGGTTGGCCCTGGTCATGGCCGCCTACCGCAGCCTGGAGACCGTCCACGTCGACGAGATCAACGTGATGAAGTGGTGAGCGTGCTGGCTTACGCCTGGATCATCCCGGTGCTGCCCTTCATCGCCTTCTGGCTGATCATCTTCTTCGGGCGGCGCCTGCCGGGGGAGGGGGCCTACGTCGCGATCGGCGCGATGGGCATCGACGCGCTGCTGTCGATCGCCATCCTCTCCCAGGTGCTGGACGGCGCGACCTACCAGGCGAACATCGTCTGGGCGATGCTCGGCGACCGGGCCCTGGAGGTTGGCTACCAGATCGACCCCCTCACCGCGGTGATGCTGATCGTCGTCACCGTGGTGGGCTCGCTGATCTTCATCTACTCCATCGGGTACATGCACGGGGACCCGCGCTACAGCCGGTTCTTCGCCTACATGTCGCTGTTCGCGGCCTCGATGCTCACCCTGGTGCTGGCCAACAACCTCCTCCTCCTGTACGTCGGCTGGGAGGGCGTGGGGCTGTGCTCGTACCTCCTGATCGGCTTCTGGTTCGAGCGGCCCTCGGCGGCGCGGGCGGCGCTCAAGGCCTTCGTCACCACCCGCATCGGCGACACCTTCATGTTCGTGGGCATCCTGCTGGTCTTCTTCACCCTGGGCACGCTGCAGTTCGACCACGTCTTCGAAGCCGTGGAGGGGGGCGCCCTCGCCGGCCCGCTGCTCACCCTGGCCGCGCTGCTGCTGTTCGGCGGGGCGGTGGGCAAGTCGGCCCAGCTTCCCCTGCACGTCTGGCTGCCCGACGCGATGGAGGGGCCTACCCCGGTCTCCGCGCTGATCCACGCCGCGACGATGGTCGCCGCCGGCGTGTACCTGGTGGCCCGGACCTACCTGCTGTTCTTCGGCAGCCCCGGCCACGAGGCGCTCACCGTGGTGGCCTGGATCGGCGGCATCACCGCGCTGATGGCGGCGACGATCGGCATCGTGCAGGACGACATCAAACGGGTCATGGCCTACTCCACGATCAGCCAGCTCGGCTATATGATGCTGGGGCTGGGCGTGCTCGGCTTCACCGCCGGCGTCTTCCACCTCATGACCCATGCCTTCTTCAAGGCGCTGCTCTTCCTCGCCGCGGGCTCGGTCATCCACGCCATGCACACCAACGACATGAAGGAGATGGGCGGGCTGGCCAAGGTGATGCCCTGGACCTACGGGACGATGCTGGTCGGGGCCCTGGCCCTCTCCGGCATCCCGCCCTTCGCCGGCTTCTGGAGCAAGGACGAGATCCTGCTGGAGGCGTTCCATCACAACCGGCCGCTGTTCTGGATCGGGTTGGTCGGGGCATTCATTACGGCCTTCTATGTCTTTCGCATGATCTTCTTGACCTTCGGTGGGCAGCTGAGGAGCGCTGCCCGCCCACACGAGTCGCCGCGCGTGATGACCGTGCCGCTGGTCGTGCTGGCGGCGTTCTCCGCGGTGATCGGCTTCGTCGGCGCGCCCTGGTGGGACAATCCCTTCCACCACTTCGTCGAGTTCGAGGCGGCCGCGGGCGTGCCGTTCGACCTGAGCCTGGCCCTGCTCAGCACCGCCGTGGCGCTGGCCGGCATCGCCGCCGCGGCGGCCGTGTACTACTGGAAGGTGGTCTCCTCCGCCTCGCTGCGCCGCGCCGCGGGGCCGCTCTACGGCCTGCTGGCGCACAAGTACTACTGGGATGAGCTGTACGGGTTCGCCGTGATCCGGCCCACGCTGTGGATCTCCCGCCAGCTGCGCGTCTTCGACCTGTACGCCATCGACGGCGCGGTGAACGCGGTGGGCATCGTTTTCGTCTGGTTCGCCCGGCTGTACCGCTTGTTCGACCTGTATGTGGTGGACGGGCTGGTCAACCTGGTCGGCTGGGTGACCGGGAAGGTGGGCGGGGTGCTGCGCTTCGGGCAGACCGGCCGCCCCCAGAGCTACCTGCTGGCCATCGCCTTCGGCGTCATCGTCCTCGTGATTGGAGGGATCCTGCGATAATGCTGAGCCTCATCACGTTCCTGCCGCTCGCCGGGGGGCTGCTCATCCTGCTGCTCCCCAAGACGAACCATGCCCTGATGAAGAACGTCTCGCTGCTGGCGTCCGGGGCCTCGTTCGTCCTCAGCCTGGCGCTCCTGGGGATGTACCAGATCGGCGGAGGGATGCAGTTCCAGGAGCTCTACCGCTGGATCCCGGGGATCGCCATCAACTACCACCTCGGGGTGGACGGCCTGAGCCTGCCGCTGGTCGTCCTGACCACGCTGCTCAGCGTGCTCTCCCTCATCTACTCCTGGCGCATCGACCTCCGGCTGAAGGAGTACCTGTTCCTCTTCCTGCTGCTGGAGACCGGCATGCTGGGCGTCTTCCTGGCGCTGGACTTCTTCCTCTTCTACATCTTCTGGGAAGTCACGCTGGTCCCGATGTTCTTCCTCATCGCCATCTGGGGCGGCCCGCGGAGGGAGTACGCGGCGATCAAGTTCTTCCTCTATACGCTGGTCGGCTCGCTGGCCATGCTCCTGGCCATCTTGATCCTGTACTTCAACAGCGACCCGCGGACGTTCAGCGTGCCCGAGCTGATCCGCCAGCAGCCCCTGGCCGGCCAGCCCCTGCTCGCGGCCCTGGCCTTCTGGGGCTTCTTCCTCAGCTTCGCGGTGAAGGTGCCGATGTGGCCGTTCCACACCTGGCTCCCCGACGCCCACGTCGAAGCGCCGACGGCCGGCTCGGTGATCCTGGCCGGCATCCTGCTGAAGATGGGGACCTATGGCTTCGTGCGCTTCAGCCTGCCGCTGCTGCCCGAGGCGTTCAAGCAGTACGCGGTCATCGTCGCCGTGCTGGCGCTGCTCGGCATCGTCTACGGGGCGCTGGTGGCGATGGCCCAGACCGATCTCAAGAAGCTCGTCGCCTACAGCTCCGTCAACCATATGGGCTTCGTCATGCTGGGGGTGGCCGCGGCGGCCGCCGCATTCGGCGAGCCCGACAAGGCGCAGGCGGCGACGACGGCGTTGAACGGGGCGGTCTTCGAGATGGTGGCCCACGGGATCATCACGGGGGCCCTGTTCCTCATCGTCGGCGTGATCTACGATCACCGCGCGCACACCCGCGGGGTGGATGAGTTCGGCGGGCTGGGCAGCCGGCTGCCGGTCTACACCGGCATCAGCACCATGGCCATGCTGGCCTCGCTGGGCCTCCCGGGGCTGATGGGCTTCGTCGCGGAGTTCCTCATCTTCGTGGGCAGCTTTGGGATCTTCCCGTACTTCACCGCGGTGGCCCTGACCGGGCTGGTCTTCAACGCGGCGATGTTCCTGTGGACGATCCAGCGCATCTTCCTCGGCCCCTTCAACGAGCGCTGGGCCCACCTGCCCGACATGGACGGCCGCGAGAAGCTGTCCCTGGTGCCCCTTGCCGTGCTGATGCTGATCTTCGGCATCTATCCCCGGCCGCTGCTCGACGTGATCAACGCCGCGATGGCCGTCCTCGTCGGGGTGGTGCGCTAGCCGATGCTGCCCAACTCCGCCGACCTCTGGTCGATCGCCCCGGAGCTGTGGCTCGCGGGCCTGGGCGTGCTCGTGCTCCTTGTCGATCTCGTCAGCGGCCCGGGCCGCAAGACGGCGGCGGGCGCGGTGGCCGTGGGCGGGCTGCTCCTGGCGCTGATCCCGGCCTCGGCCATGCTCACCTGGGAGCCGCGCACAGCCTTCTTCGGCTCGTACGCGATCGACGGGTTCGCGGTGTTCTTCAAGATCATCATCATCATCGCCACGGCCCTGGTCATCCTGGCCGCGATGGACGGGCTGCGCACGCGGTTCGAGGGGGAGTTCTACGCCCTGCTGGTCTTCACGGCCCTGGGACTGGTCCTCATGGCCGCGGCGAGCGACCTGATCCTGCTCGCCCTGGCCTTCGAGCTCGTCAGCCTGGCCAGCTATGTCCTGGCCGGCTGGCTGAAGGCCAGCCCGAAGAGCAACGAGGCCGGCATCAAGTACTTCCTCTTCGGGGCCGCCGCGTCGGCCGTGATGTTCTTCGGCTTCTCCATCGTCTACGGTCTGGCCGGAACGACGAGCCTCTACGACATCCCGGTGCGCCTGCGCAGCTCGCCCCTGCCGGCCCTGTACCTCGGTGTGGCGCTGATGCTGGCCGGCTTCGGCTTCAAGATCTCGATGGTGCCGTTCCACCAGTGGACGCCTGACGTGTACGAGGGCGCGCCGACCCCGGTGGCCGCCTTCCTCTCCGTGGCCAGCAAGGCCGCGGGGTTCGCCGCCCTGATGCGGGTCCTGTTCGTGGCGATCGATCCCGCGCGCGTCGACTGGGCGCTGCTGCTGGCGATCCTGGCCGCGGTGACGATGACGCTCGGGAACCTGCTCGCCCTGCCGCAGCGCAACATCAAGCGGATGCTGGCCTACTCGAGCATCAGCCACGCCGGCTTCCTGCTCATCGGGGTGGCGGCGTTCCGGGGCACCTTCGGCACGCCGGGGCTGCTGATCTACCTGCTCGGCTATACCTTCACGCAGCTGGGGGCGTTCTTCGTCGCGGTGCTGATCGGCTCGCAGCTGCGCTCCGACGACATCCCCGACTACGCCGGACTCTCCCGGCGGGCGCCGGTTTCCGCCTTCCTCATGGCGATCTTCATGCTGTCCCTGACCGGACTGCCGCCGACCGCGGTCTTCGTCGGCAAGTTCTACGTCCTCGGCGCGGCCATCGAGACCGGGCTGCTGTGGCTGGCCGTGATCGCCATCGTCAACACGGTGATCTCCCTCTACTACTATGTGGGCGTGATCCGGGCGATGTACGTCCTGCCCGCCGCCAGCGAGACCCCCATCCCCGAGCCGCCGGCCCTGCAGGTGGCCCTCGGCATCGCAGGCCTGGGGACGCTGATCATCGGCCTGTACCCGCAGCCGATCCTCGACCTGGTCCGCAACGCGACCCTGCTGCTGCGGCTCTGACTCCCCGAATCGCCGCCCCCCGCCGGAGCCGTTGACGCTGTTTCCTTCCGTCTGTTATGATTGCCGAGGATTTCAAGCCCAGGGCTGCGTATGCTCGCGGTCCTGGGTTTTCACGCGTCAGAACCTGTAGCCAGGTGGGACGATGACGGCCAAGGGCGGCCACTCGGACGACAACCTCCTCCAGACCATCGCCGCAAAAGAACACGAGCTGGAAGGCCGGGTCGCGCAGGCGCGCGAGCAGGCCCGCACGCTGATCGAGGCCGCGCAGCGGGAAGCCGCCGCGCTGCTCGAGCAGGCGCGCCGCGAGGCCGCCCAGTTCGCCGAGCGCACCAAGGCCGAGATCGCCCGCGAGAGCGAGAGCGCCGCCGCGCAGCGCCTGGCGCAGGCGGAGGCCGATGCCAGGCAGGTCAGCGCCCGCGCCGCGGAGCGCAGGGCCGCGGCGGTCGAGCTTGTCGTCACCCGCGTCATGGGCGGACTTTCCTGATCGTTCCCGGAGCGGTGCAGGCATGATCGTCGGGATGTCACGGGTCATCGTGCTGGGGCCGAAGCGCTTCCTCGGACCGGCCATCGAGGAGGTGCAGCGCATCGGGTCTCTGCACATCGACCACATCGAATCCGAAGAAGTTCCCGTCACGGCGCTGCAGCTCTCCGAAGAGGACACGCGCCACCTGCACGTGCTGGAGCGGGCGGTGACGCGCGCCGACGGCCTGCTCACGCTCTTGTCGCCGGCCGTGGGGGCTGCGGCTGCGTCCGGGGCGGAACCCGCTGATCTGGCCTCAGCATCCGCGGAGGAGCTCGACGCCCGGATTGCCGAGGCCGAGCAGCGCGTCAGGGGCCTGACCCGCACGCGCCTGGAGCTGGAAGAGGAACTCTCCCTGATCGGCTCCTACGAAGGCGCGGTCCGGGCCCTCTCGCCGCTGCTCAACGCGCTGGCCGGCAGCAAGACGTTGGAGTCGATCGGCTTCCTGCTGAACACCAAGGACCTGACGGCCGTGACCGCCATCCGGAACGAGCTGGTCAAGGCGACCGACGGCCGGGTCGAAGTCATCAGCCGGATCGTGGACGAGAACCGCATCGGGGTCGTCGTGGCCTTCCGGCGCGCCGACGCGGACGTGGTCCGCCCGGTGCTCTCGCGCGCCGGGGTCAGCGAGCTGCGGCTTCCCGCCCGCTTCACGGGGCCGCAGCCCGCCGACACGGTGGCGATGATGGAGCGACGGAAGATGGAGATCCCGAAGGAGATCGAGCGCATCGACCGGGAGATCGCGTCGATCGCCGCCGCACACCGGCCCACAGTCGCCGGGGCGCGGGCTGTCCTCGCCGACCGCCTGGCCCAGATGAAGGTCGTGCCGGAGCTCACCCAATCCCGCTATGCTTTCATCCTGCACGGCTGGGCGCCCACCCGGGCGGTCCCGGAGATCCGCGGCCGGCTCCGCGAGCGTTTCGGCAATGAGATCGTGGTGTTCGACTCTCCGGCGGACCCGCATCATGAGCCCGACCGCGTGCCCGTGATGCTCGACAACCCGGGCTTCGTCCGCCCCTTCCAGCGCCTCCTGGCGCTGTTCCAGCCGCCGCGCTACGGCGCCTGGGATCCGAGCCCGGTGATGGCGATCACCTTTCCGATCTTCGTCGGTCTCGTCATCGGCGACGTCGCCTATGGCGCTCTGCTCTTCGCCCTCGGCTGGATGCTCCGGAATCACGCCCGGGCAGGCCGGCCCTTGACGATCAACCTCCTGAACGTGCGCTTCCAGCCCCCCCTGGTCGCAGACCTCTCGTTTCTCCTCCGCGTCTGTGCGGCCTGGATCATCGTGTTCGGTGTGGTCTACCTGGAGTTCTTCGGCAATCTCGTCGAGCTGCTGGCGCACCGGTACCACTGGCCCATCGCGCCCCTATTCAACCGGCTGGCCGAGCAGAACTGGACCCCCTACTTCCTGCTGATCCTGGCCGCCGGGATCCTGATGATCTTCCTGGGGCTGCTCGTCCATCTCATCGAGGCGCTCCGGCACCGGCATTTCGTGGGCGTCTTCGAGTCGGTCGTGATCATGCTCGGCACCGGGGGTCTGCTGCTGTTCCTCGGTGCGGAAGGGGACACGCTGCCCGCCGCGCTCGGCCCCGTGGGCCTGTACCTGTTCATGGCAGCGGTGGTCATCGCCGGGCTGTCCCTCATCGTGGAACGCGACGTCATCAAGCGGTTCCTGTGGCTGCTGGAAAGCACGGCGGCGTTCGGGCACATCCTGTCGCATGCCCGACTGATGGCCTTCGGTCTGGCCGCG
>DASUAK010000144.1:0-9173 GCA_035763845.1 bacterium
TCCGGCGATGACTGCCATCGGCGTGATGGTGAACACCACCCGGCTGCGCGAGCATCCCGAGATGGTCGCCCCCGCGCGGGCGGCGGTGGACGTCCTGAGCCGCGAGGCGCGCACGGTGTGGGTGAACGACGAAGCGGCGCATCTGCTGGACCGGGCAGATCTCGCCACGAGCGAGGAGGATCTGGTCGAGCGGGCGGCGCTGCTCGTCGTCTTCGGCGGGGACGGCACCATCCTGCGCGCGGCGCGCCTGGCCGCCCCCCGCGGCATCCCCATCGCCGGCGTGAACATGGGCGGGTTCGGGTTCCTCGCCGAGCTGAGCACGGAGGACTTCCCCTCCGCCCTCCCGCGCCTGCTGGCCGGCCGCTATACGATCGACGAGCGGATGATGCTCGAGGCTGCGGTCGAGCAGGGCGGGGGCGGGCCGCAGCGCCTCCTGGCGCTGAACGATATCGTCGTGACGAAGAGCGGGGTGGCCCGGGTGCTGCGCCTGCGGGTCTCGGTGAACGGCGAGCACCTCGCCAGCTACCCCGCGGACGGGGTGATCGTAGCCTCGCCCACCGGCTCCACGGCCTACTCCCTGTCCGCCGGCGGCCCCATCCTCGATCCCCGGGTCGCCGCGATCGTGATCACCCCGATCTGCCCGCACACTTTCAACGCCCGGGCCGTGGTCGTGGGCGGCGGCGACGAGATCGCGGTGGAGGTGACCGCGCCCGATCCGGAGGCGACGCTGAGCGTGGACGGCCGCGTCGGGGTGACCCTCTCCGCGGTGCGGCGCGTGACCGTGCGGGCGGCGGCGCAGCGGACGCGGTTCGTGCGGCTCGGGGGCAGCAGCTTCTACGGCATCCTGCGCAACAAACTCGCCTGGGGCGGACGCGCCTCGCTGGAGGGAGAGCGGTGACCAAGTACATCTTCGTGACCGGAGGCGTGGCCTCGGCGCTCGGCAAGGGCATCACCTCGGCCTCGCTGGGCCGGCTGCTGGTGGCCCGGGGGCTGCGCGTGACCCCGCTGAAGTTCGATCCCTACGTCAACGTGGACGCCGGCACGATGAACCCGCACCAGCACGGCGAGGTGTTCGTCACGGACGACGGGGCCGAGACGGACATGGACCTGGGGCACTACGAGCGCTTCATCGACGTGAACCTCAGCCGCGACAATAACACCACCACGGGCAAGATCTACGGGACGGTGATCGCGCGGGAGCGGCGGGGCGAGTACCTGGGCGGCACCGTGCAGGTCATCCCCCACGTCACGAACGAGATCAAGGAGGAGATCCGCCGGGTCGGGCAGCGCTCCGACGCCGACGTGGTGATCGTCGAGGTCGGCGGCACCGTCGGCGACATCGAAGGGCTGCCGTTCCTCGAGGCCATCCGCCAGTTCCGCCACGACGTCGGCGCCGAGAACGTGATGTACATCCACGTCTCGCTGGTGCCCTACCTCGAAGGGGCGGGCGAGCTGAAGACCAAGCCCACCCAGCACAGCGTGCGCGAGCTGCGCAGCATCGGCATCCAGCCGGACGTCATCGTCTGCCGCACGGAGCGTCCGCTCTCCCGCGCCGTGAAGGAGAAGATCGCGCTGTTCTGCGACGTCGCCCCGGAGGCCGTCATCCAGGCCATGGACGCGGAGACGATCTACGAGGTGCCGCTCATCCTCGAGGAGCAGGGCCTGGGCGCGATCACCACCGCCCGGTTCCATCTGGACGTCCCGGCGCCGGACCTGGCGGAGTGGCGCGAGATGGTGGACCGCATCAAGCGGCCCACGGCCCGCGTACGCATCGCGCTCGTCGGCAAGTACATGGGCGTGGAAGACAGCTACGTGAGCATCGTGGAGGCGCTGCGGCACGGGGGGATCGCCCACCGCTGCGAGGTGCAGGTCGCGAAGGTGGACTCCGAGGAGCTGGAGGGGCTCCCGGACGAGGCCGTGGCCGGGAGGCTGCGGGGCGCCGACGGCATCCTCGTCTGTCCCGGCTTCGGGGCGCGGGGGGTGGAGGGCAAGGTCAAAGCCATCCGCTTCGCCCGCGAGCAGCAGGTCCCGTTCCTCGGCATCTGCTACGGCATGCAGTGGGCCGTCGTCGAGTTCGCGCGCCACGTCTGCGGGCTGGACGGCGCCAACACGACCGAGGTGAACCCGGCCACCCCGCACCCGGTGATCGATCTGCTGCCCGAGCAGCAGGGAGTCACCGAGAAGGGCGGGACGATGCGCCTGGGGCTGTACCCCTGCCGGCTGGTCCCGGGAAGCCTGGCCGCCTCGGCCTACGGTGTCCCCGAGGTGGCCGAGCGGCACCGCCACCGCTACGAGGTGAACAACGCCTACCTCGACGTCCTCACCCGCGCCGGCCTGCGGGTCACCGGGGTCTACCCGGCGAAGAACCTCGTGGAGATCATCGAGCTGCCGGCGCATCCCTGGTTCGTGGGCACCCAGTTCCACGCCGAGTACCGCTCGCGGCCCAACCGGGCCCACCCCCTTTACCGGGAGTTCATCGGCGCGGCGCTGGCGCGCTCCCGGGTGGGGGTGGCGGCGCGCGGCGCGGCACAGTAGAGCGAGGAGGCCGTCCATGGGATTGGTCGCGTACGTGAACGGGTCCTTCGTGCCGAAGGAGGAGGCCAAGGTCTCCGTCTACGACCACGGCTACCTCTACGGCGACGGGATCTTCGAGGGCATCCGGGCCTACGACGGCCGCATCTTCCGCCTCGAGCAGCACCTCGACCGGATGTACGAGTCGGCGCGCTATCTCATGCTGGAGATCCCGCTCTCGCGCGACCAGATGCGGGCGGCGATCCTGGAGACGGTGCGGCGCTGCGGGCTCCGCGACGCGTACATCCGGCCGGTCATCTCCCGGGGCGTCGGGGACCTCGGGCTGGACCCCCGCAAGTGCAAGGCGGCGACGGTGGTGATCATCGTGGACACCATCCAGCTCTATCCCAAGGAGGCCTACGAGCGCGGGCTGCGCGCGATCACCGCGACCACCCGCAAGATCCGTCCGGACGCGCTCTCGCCGCAGGCCAAGACCTTGAACTACCTCAACAACATCATGGCGCGCATCGAAGCGAACCAGGCCGGCGTCGAAGAAGCGATCATGCTGAACGCCGAGGGTTACGTCTGCGAGTGCAGCGCCGACAACCTGTTCATCGTGCGCGGCGGTGAGATCTGGACCCCGCCGCCCTTCCTGGGCATCTTGAAAGGCGTCACGCGCGCGACGATCATCGAGCTGGCCGGCAGCTCGGGCATCCCGCTCCGGGAGCAGGTGTTCACCCTGCACGACGTCTACACCGCCGACGAGTGCTTCCTGAGCGGCACGGGGGCCGAGCTCGGCCCGGTGGTCGAGGTGGACTCCCGCCCGATCGGGAACGGCCGCCCCGGCCCCCTGGCGCTGCGCCTCGTGCGGGCCTTCCGGGAGCTGGCCCGGTCCGAGGGCGCGCCGGTCTCTCCGGAGCAGGTGGGCGAGAGGCGCGCCTGACCCGTGCCCCCCCGAGTGGTCCGCAGCCGGCGCGTCTACGATGGAGCCGTGGTCTCGCTGCGGATCGACGAGCTGGCCGCAGACGGCGGGCCGTCCCCGCGGGAGATCGTCGAGCACCGGGGCGCGGTGGCCGCGGTGCCGCTGCTGCCCGACGGAGCGGTCCTCCTGGTGCGGCAGTACCGCCACGCCGCGGGAGGCCCGCTGCTGGAGATCCCGGCCGGAACCCTCGAGCCGGGGGAGGATCCCGCATCCGCCCTGCAGCGTGAGCTGGCGGAGGAGATCGGGATGCGCGCCGGCGAGGTCCGCCACCTCGTCACCTTCCTCCCCTCGCCGGGGTTCCTCACCGAGGAGGTCCACGTCTACCTGGCGCGCGACCTCACCCCGCACCGCCTGCCGGCCGAAGAAGACGACATCGAGGTCGTGCGTGTTCCACTGGAGGAGGCGCAGGCGATGATCCGGAGCGGGGCGATCCGCGACGCCAAGTCGATCATCGCGCTGCTCTGGCTGCGGGGATGAGCGGCGATCCGGCCCCCGAGTTCACGCGCCAGATCGACGCCTTCCTCTCCGCCGCGCTCACGGAAGCCGGCCTGGCCCCGCGCACGATCGAAGCCTACCGCGGCGACCTCGGCGACTTCGTGCGGTTCCTGCGTGGGCGGGGGATCGTCCGTCCCGCGGACGTGGCCCGCGCGTCGGTCACCCTCTACCTCGTCTCGCTCCGCCGGCGCGGCCGGGCGCCCGCCACGGTGAAGCGCAGGGCGGCCGCGATCCGGGTCTTCTACCGCCATCTGCTCCGCGAGCAGGTCGTCGAGGTGGATCCGACCCTCGATCTGGGCGCGCCCAAGCTCCCGCGCCGCCTGCCCAACGTCCTGACGATCGAGGAGGTGGACCGGCTCATCGCCGCTCCGGATCCCTCGACGCCGGAGGGACTGCGCGACCGGGCGATGCTGGAGCTGCTCTACGGCAGCGGGCTGCGGGTCAGCGAGCTGGTCGGACTGGATCTGGGCGACGTGGACGCCTCCGCGGAGCTGGTGCGCTGCGTGGGCAAGGGCAACAAGGAGCGCGTGATTCCTGTGGGAAGAGCTGCCGTCGCCGCGCTGCTCGCCTACCAGCGGCGGGGCCGCCCTGCGCTGACCCGGCGCCGCTCGCTGCAGGCGCTGTTCGTCAGCCGCCGGGGCCGCCTCACCCGGCAGGGATGCTGGAAGCTCCTCCGCGCCCACGCACGCCGGGCGGGCATCACCCGGCGCCTGACGCCGCATGTTCTGCGCCACTCCTTCGCCACGCACCTCCTGGAGCGGGGCGCCGACCTGCGGGCCGTCCAGGAGATGCTCGGCCACGCCAGCGTCAGCACGACCCAGATCTACACGCACGTGGCCCGGGACCGGCTGCGCGCCTCGTACGCCCGCGCCCACCCCCGCACCGGCATGCGCATCGTGCCGCGGCGGGGAGCGGGGCGGTAGGCGACACGGCGGAAGGGTCGAAGGATAGCCAACGTGGGCGCGTTCACCCGGGCGGTCATCCTCGTGCTCGACAGCGCCGGTGTCGGCGAGCTGCCCGACGCCGGCCGCTACGGCGACACGGGCAGCAGCACCCTCCCGCACATCGCTGAGGCCGTGGGCGGCCTGCGCCTGCCGCACCTGGGCGCGCTGGGCCTCGGCTGCATCGTGCCTATCCGGGGCGTGCCTCCGGCGCAGCCGCCGGGGGCCGCCTTCGGCAGGATGCGCGAGCGCTCGCCCGGCAAGGATACGACGACCGGCCACTGGGAGCTGATGGGGGTCATCCTCGAGCGGCCGTTCCCGACCTACCCGGACGCCTTTCCGGCCGACTTCATCGCCCGGTTCGAGGGGGCGATCGGGACGGGCACGCTGGGCAACGTGGTCGCCTCCGGGACGGAGATCATCGAGCGCCTGGGTCCCGAGCACGAGCGGACCGGGTTCCCCATCGTCTACACCTCCGCCGACAGCGTCTTCCAGATCGCCGCGCACGAGGCGGTCGTCCCGGTGCAGCGGCTCTACGCGATCTGCCGGAGGGCGCGAGAGCTCCTCACCGGGCCGCACGCCGTGAGCCGGGTCATAGCGCGGCCGTTCACCGGCCGCCGTGGAGCCTACACCCGCACGGACCGGCGGCGGGACTTCTCCCTCCCGCCGGCGGGGCGCACCGTCCTCGACGCCGCGGTCGAAGCGCGGCACGACGTCGTCGGGATCGGGAAGATCCCCGACATCTTCGCCGGGCGGGGGGTGACGCGCGGCATCCACACCCACGACGACCTGGACGGCATGGCGCGCACCGCGGAGGCGATGGACGAGACGGAGCGCGGGATCATCTTCACGAACCTCGTGGACCTCGACTCCAAGTACGGGCACCGCAACGATCCGAACGGGTACGCCCGGGGCCTGCAGGCGATCGACGCCCGGATGCCGGAGATCCTCCGGCGGCTGCGGGCCGGCGACCTGCTGGTCGTCACCGCCGATCACGGCAACGATCCCACCACGCCCAGCACCGACCACTCCCGAGAGCACGTCCCGCTGCTGCTCGCCGGACCCGGCGTGCGGGCCGCGGACCTGGGCGTCCGCGACACCTTCGCCGACGCCGGCGCGACCGTCGCCGCGGCGCTCGGCATCGCCTGGAGCGGTCCGGGCCGCAGCGTCCTGGACCGCATCAAGACAGGCGAGGTGGTCGAGCCGTGAGCCTGCACGAGCAGATGGAGCGCGCCGCCGCGCACGTGCGCGGGCGCACGAAGACCGCCCCGCGGATCGCGATCATCCTGGGCTCGGGGCTGGGCGCCCTGGCAGATCAGATCGCCTCCGACGCCCGCGTGCCGTACGCCGAGATCCCCGGCTTCCCGCGCTCCACCGTGGAGGGGCACGCCGGCCAGTTGATCCTCGGACGTCTGGAGGGCAGGCCGGTCGTGGCGATGCAGGGCCGGGTGCACTACTACGAGGGGTACGCGCTGGACGAGGTCGTCTTCCCCCTGCGTGTGATGAAGACCCTGGGGGCGGACACGCTGCTCGTGAGCAACGCGGCCGGGGGCATCAACCGTCAGTGGCAGCGCGGCGACCTGATGATCATCGTCGACCACATCAACTTCTTCGGAACGAGCCCGCTGCGCGGCCCGAACGACCCGGAGATCGGACCGCGCTTCCCCGACATGTCGGATCCCTACGATCCCGCGCTCGTCGCCCTCGCCGAGCGTGCGGCGCTGGCGGAAGGCATCGCCATCCGCCGCGGAGTGTACGTCGGGGTCGGGGGACCGAACTACGAGACGAAGGCGGAGCTGCGGATGATGGGCCGCTGGGGGGCGGACGCGGTGGGGATGTCCACCGTGCCGGAGGTCATCGCCGCCCGCCACATGGGCATGCGGGTGCTCGGCATCACCGCGATCACCGACATGGCCACGGGGGAGCAGGTGCTGCCCGTCACGCACGAGGAGGTCCTGGCCACGGCCAGGGAGATCGAGCCCAAGTTCATCCGCCTCGTCCGGCGCATCGTGCGCGAGCTTCCGCTGTGAGATGCGCGCCTACGACCTGATCCAGAAGAAGCGCGACGGGGGCACGCTGGCGGGCGAGGAGCTCGACTGGCTGATGGCGAGCTACGCCCGCGGCGACGTCCCCGACTATCAGATGAGCGCGTTCCTCATGGCGGTCTTCTTCCGCGGGATGACCCCGGAGGAGACGGCCGCCCTGACCATGGCCATGGTGCGCTCCGGGGAGCAGCTCGATCTGAGCGCCATCCCCGGGGTGAAGGTGGACAAGCACAGCACGGGCGGGGTGGGCGACAAGACCTCGCTCGTGCTCATCCCGCTGGTCGCGGCCTGCGGCGCCCCCGTGGCCAAGCTGTCGGGCCGGGGGCTGGGGCATACGGGCGGCACGATCGACAAGCTGGAGGCGATCCCCGGCTTCCGCACCGAGCTCACCGGGGCGCGGTTCATCGAGCAGGTGAACCGCATCGGCTGCGCCATCGCGGGGCAGACCGCCGATCTGGTCCCTGCCGACAAGAAGCTCTACGCCCTGCGGGACGTCACCGCCACCGTGGACAGCGTTCCCCTCATCGCGGCGAGCGTGATGAGCAAGAAGATCGCCGGGGGCAGCGACGCCATCGTGCTCGACGTGAAGACCGGCTCGGGGGCGTTCATGAAGACGCTCGCCGACGCCCGCACGCTGGCCGTGGCGATGGTGGAGATCGGGAGGGCGGTGGGACGCCGGACCGCGGCCGTGATCAGCGACATGGAGCAGCCGCTGGGGTTCGCGGTGGGCAACGTGCTCGAGGTGCGGGAGGCCATCGACACCCTGCGCGGGGCGGGACCGCCCGATCTGCGCGAGCTGTGCCTGGCTTTGGGCGGGGAGATGCTCGCCCTGGCCAAGGTAGCGCGCTCCGCCTCCCAGGGGCGGGCGCGTCTGGAGGGGGCACTGGACCGGGGGGAGGCGCTGGCGAAGTTCCGCGAGATGGTGCGCTCGCAGGACGGCGATCCCCAGGTGGTGGACCATCCCGGGCGCCTGCCCCAGGCGCCCGTGGTCGCCCCCGTCCCCTCATCCGCGCAGGGCACCGTCGGGGCCATCGACGCCCAGGCCATCGGGCTGAGCGCCATGCGTCTGGGGGCAGGGCGGATGCGGAAAGAGGACGCGATCGATCCGACGGTCGGCATCATCCTGCGCAAGAAGGCAGGCGATCCCGTGCGGCAGGGTGAGGCGCTCGCCGATGTGCACGGCGCCACCGAAGAGCGCGCCGCGGAGGCGGTGGCGGAGGTGCAGGCGGCGTACGCGATCACCGGCCGGCGGCCTGCGCGGCGGCCCCTCGTGCACGAGGTCGTCGCCTAGATGCAGGTGCTGGTGCCGCAGGGCAGCCTCGTCGTGCTCTGCGGTCCGGCGGGGTGCGGCAAGTCCACCTTCGCCCGCCGGGGCTTCCCCGAGACCGCGATCGTATCCTCGGACCGCCTCCGGGCGATGATCGCCGACGACGAGTACGAGCAGGCGGTCTCAGGCGAGGCGTTCGAGCTGTTCCACCGCATCATCGAGCTGCGGCTGCGGCGGCGGAAGCTCGCGGTCGCGGACAGCACGGCGCTGTCCCCGGAGGCGCGGGCCGACCTCCGCAGGCTCGCGCGGCGGGCCGGGGCGCCGGTGACGATCATCGTGTTCGACCTGCCGGAGGCGACCTGCCTGGCCTGGGATGCGCGGCGGGAGCGCCGGGTCGGCCCGGCGGTGATCCGGCGGCAGTGGGAGATGCTGGCGGAGGCCCTGCGCCGCATCCCGGGCGAGGGCTACGATCAGGTCGTCGTGCTGGGCGAGCCGGACGTGGCGGCGGCGCGCGTCGACGTCGCTTAGAGCGGAGGAGAGCGATGGAGATCAAGCGGGTGGGTGTGGTGGGCTGCGGGCTGATGGGCTCGGGGATCGTCGAGGTCTGCGCCCGGGCCGGTTACGACGTCGTGGTGCGCGAGGTCGACCAGGAGCTGCTGCAGCGGGGCCTCGGCCGCCTGGAAGGGTCGATGCGCAAGGCGGTCGAGCGCGGCAAGCTTCCCGCTCCGGAGATGGAGGCGGCGCGCCGGCGCGTCAAGGGAACGACGGCGCTGACCGACCTTGGCGACGCCGACCTCGTCATCGAGGCGGTGATCGAGAAGATGGAGATGAAGAAGGAGGTCTTCCGGGAGCTGGACCGCCTCTGCCCCCCGCGCACGGTCATCGCCAGCAACACGTCCTCGCTGAGCATCACCGAGATGGCCTCGGTGACC